>NZ_PNDV01000007.1:0-49670 GCF_005930865.1 Pseudoalteromonas sp. S554
AACTCGGGGCGATTCAATCATTCATTGAAATATATTCTCGCTTTATAGAACCTTTCTGATACTCCGCCTCAAGCTCAAATAATATAATGTTATTATTGAACTTAGCGCAACCACTTAAATTAATCAAAGGCGGCTTATCTAATAAAGGTGCAAAACTAAATACCCTATAGCCCCTAGTTCCGGCAATAAGTGGATGCATGTTTTTCAAATAAGTGTCTATAGACTTTTTAAACTTCTGATTACAAAAGTTACACGCAGGAATTAAATTGTATAGTGTGGTTGCTAAAAAAGGATATTTACTTTTAGGGTAAAAATGGTCTAAATCGGCTCTAGCTATAACATTTCTACCTAAAGTGGTTTCGATATCTCTTTTATTACAGTAAGGGCAAATCTCCAAAGAGCTTGATTCAATTATTTCTTGCCCTAATTCAGCTCTCAGAGCTTCATAATTAAATATTTTTTCTAGTTTATGAAACCACAACGGGTATTTGTTTCGAACAACTTTTGGTGTAGCTGAAATGCCTAAGTGTATATTTCTTATTCTACAACATACATGGTAGATTTTTATTGGGGTTGTTGCATTTATAAGTTCTACATAAAAGTAATTAGATAATATAGATGATTTTTCGTTGCGAATTTTTCCCAATTCAATGATAAATTTAGCTTTTAATGCAAAAACAGAGTTTCTATCTGTAATAGTTTTTGATTTAATCAAAGAGACGTCAAAATTTAAATCATAACTTCTAAAGTTAAAGTATGGATTAAATCTATCTGCAAGAAGAGGATAATTTTCATAAACCTCATTTATTTTTCGGCTTAAATTTTTTGGAGAACAAAATATTAAGCTTAAAAGAAATGATTCGCTGAATAAAGCACTGTAAAAATTTGAACTAATCTGACACTGATCCATCATCTCTGCATATACGGCTTTTTGATGTAATAAAGCATTTTTTAAAAAATTAGAGTTTTTTAATTTATTGCTAAAGCCTTCAGGAAAAGAGTATTTAAACTTAATCATCTAACAAAGATTCCTGAAGTGATTTATTACATATTTTATAAGCTAGATTCAATTGTTCTCTTGTTAACGGTATGCCTGTGAGCTTTGCATCTATAAGCGCTTGAAGCTTTGATCTTGAGTGCTCCCCATACGTAGAATCAAGGTGCATACCTTCCAGGTAAAAGTCTGATAACTTAGTTCCAAACCCTAGTGAATTACTAATAACTGTTTTTCCAGCTACAACTTTTAAAGCTAAGATATCTTCAGGTAAAAAATCGCCAATTATAAGTGGAGAATGCGTAGTTATAATAAATTGTGTCTTTGGCTCGTAACCGATACTTTTTATTAATTCTATTAGTTCAAAAATAAATTTCCGTTGCCATTCTGGGTGTAAATATAGATCAGCTTCATCAATTAAAAATAACTTAAATTCAGGTGGCTCATCTGCTATCAAACAACTAAAAATAGATGAAAATAAACTTGTCTTAGCAAACTCTCCACTGCTCAAGCCTTGCCAACCATGATCAATATTTTTTTGGAGGTAATCTGGGAGTTTATCAATTTGTTCTGAAACATAAAGAATATCAAGAGGCTCTTTTACTTTCACTCGTTCTAATCCTGAATAATTTGGAAAGTGAATGAGACTACCTGTAGGAAAATATTCATAAAGACTAAATTTTAAATCTCGGAAAGGTTCATCAATATCAGATCTATAAGCCACAATATCATTAGGATCATTCTCAAATACAACCGATAAATCTACGCAACTGATGTTTCTAACAACCTCAAGTAAAATATCTAAGTCCTTTTCTACAGCCTCTTCAAACGTTTTGCATAAATTGACGATAGAGTGATAGTTTTTTTTATCTATTGAAGTATTAATAGTTATAGCTTTTTCTATTGTTTCTGTAATACACCTCCGTATATTCAGGGGTGAACTAACATTGTTAATTTTAAGCGAATGAGTTTCGAAAAAAAGCTTGTTAACTAAAGCCATACAGAGATCAGCAGATAAACTTTGCTCAATATCAATCTTTTGAATATTGTACCTGAAGATATTCAAAATTCCCTTAGCTAATATTGCCGCAGAAGTTGTGCCATCTAGTTTAGAGTCCGGAGGAACTAAGACAGCCAATGCATCCCCATCATAAACATACGATGAAAAACTATTTAAGAAAAGATCGCTTAATTCATCAGTCAAACCTTGCAGGGGACCAGGAATATCGCTAGGCTCTCTAATAGAGCCTAGAGAAGAGAAAAGCTCATCTAGTTCTGAAACAGATAGATTATATTTTTCAGGGTATCTAAGAAAAAGCTCTCTATTATCATGAAAAAAACCTTTTTTCGTAATATCGAAAAGAAAGGATTGCTTCAACCAATTCTTCAGAGCTGGAGTCCATCCTCTGAACTTAAAAGTATAATAAACCTGACTTTCATTAGCTTTGTTTTTACGACATAAATATGTGAACAAATTACGTAATTGCTTGGTTCTATTTACTTTACTACTACTTAGCCTTTCAGATGTTAGGTCGACAACATTTTTCATTTTAGGCTTTTTATTTGAGCTAAATTTCGCCAGATTATTAACTTTAACAATTGTGTGCATACCTCTCGGCAAAAAATTTCGTACTGAATATTCCTTAAGTTGCTCACAAAACCTCACATCTAACTTACCGATATTTAACTCGACTTTAGAAAATAAATTTAAAGTCGAGTCAAAAAATAAATAAAAACCAGAGCTTTCGCTATAGCTATGAATACTTTCGATAAAATCTAATATAGAGGTTTTTCCGGAGCCATTTTTACCTATGACAGCTTGTAAATTTAGCCCTTTATAATAGTCTGGTACGTAAAACTCATTTTTACTTATCTTTAATACATTATCGTTAAAATCGAAAATAAATTCTGACATCAGCGGTATAAAAAGGTTTTTAAGCTGATGATGTTCACTAATATAAACGCAGGCTAATTTCATACTATGCAGGGATTGATTTTTTCATTGAATATACAGTGAGCTAGACAGTAGAACAATCATAAATATGTCTTTGTATTATATATCTTTCATCTCTCGAGCAAATATTTTAACAGCTTTTAATAACACTTCCCTTTCTCTTAATGTATGTTGAAGGTGCTCCTCAACCTTCATCAAAATAAATTTATTTTTGTTAGTGTCAAAACTTTCTTTGTGAACCTGTGCAATCCAAGCCTTTAACTGCTTAGTAGAAACTCCAATTTCACTAGCCACTTCAATAATTGGTGCACCGGTCTCAATAAGTTCATGTAATTTAATATTCACTCTAGAAGTATTTGTCATAAGTACCCACACGCTTAGGATTCCTAAGTATACATGATAGACTAAAACTTAGAGAATCTAAGTATAAAGTCGTTTTTTATGATAATTCATTGGAATATATTAACCCCATACCAACTCAGCTTGCTAAAGCCAGAAAAAAAGCTAACTTATCTCAAAAGGATTTGGGGATTCTTATTGGTCTTGATTCTAGCTCTGCGAGCAGTCGCATGAATCACTATGAGAAAGGTAGACACACACCTGACATTAAAACGCTGAAGAGAATATCTTTAGAACTAGGAGTTCCACTAAACTATTTCTTTTGTGAAGACGACATAACAGCCGAATTGGTAATTCAGATAGCTAACTTAAATAACTCCGAGAAGGAAGAGTTATTAAATCAAATTAAAGAAAAGTTTAAAGCAAAATAACACCCTCCCCGAATATTTCTAATAGCACGTTTTGTAAAACATCATAAGCCTGAAAATACATCAAATCTTTCATTCTTCTTCCATAGTTAACAGTTACCTTATTTTTTGTTAAGTTTAAAACCTTTAACCTGTTGTAAATAATATAAAAAAATATTTTCTGCATGTTATTATTCAATATAAGGAAAAGATAGCTATACAATGCTTGAAATGCTGCAGCACCTTAAACGTGTAGCCCCGATTAAATTTGATCTTGTGGTTGTTAATTTAGACCAAAAGCAACCCGGCTTCCCTGAACATGTATTGCCAGAGTACCTAGATAAACTCGATGTAGAGTACAAAATTGTAGAAGAAGATACCTACAGTATTGTAACCGACATAATTCCTGAAGGTAAAACCACCTGCTCGCTGTGTTCTCGCTTACGCCGTGGTATTTTATACCGCACAGCTAAAGAGCTTGGTGCAACTAAAATTGCTCTTGGTCATCACCGTGACGACATGATTGAAACACTGTTTTTGAACATGTTTTATGGTGGAAAACTAAAAAGTATGCCTGCTAAATTAATGAGCGACAACGGCGAGCATATGGTTATCCGCCCGCTTGCCTACTGTAAAGAAGCAGACATTAGTAAATACGCGTTTACTCAAGGCTATCCTATCATTCCGTGTAACTTGTGTGGCTCTCAAGAAAACTTGCAGCGTAAACATACAAAAAACATGTTAGCGCAATGGAATAAAGATCATCCGGGTCGCATTGAGAGTATTTTTACAGCCATGCAAAATATTGTGCCATCTCATTTAGCAGATGCTGAATTATTTGATTTTGAAAACCTAAAAACGGGTGAAGTGATTGATGGCGGCGATATTGCACTCGACAAGCCAGATATTCCTAAAGTACCTGTCATCAGCGATGCAGACGAAGAAAACGCTGGCGTTGTAACAATTAACTTAAGCTAACTAAGTTGTATTTTTGGGTTTGCATTAAAGCAAACCCAAAACTAGTTTAACCGTCGGCTAATCCTTTTAAAAACTCCAAGCTTAATTTTTCTTGCTCATTAGGTTGGTATGGCAGCTGTTGTAAACTGTCAAAAGGAAAGTCATTTATATCAAAGTGGCTAATTTCACTGTTACCAAAACTGTTTCGCTCGCCAGGACTTGGCGACATCCTTTCAATTACAAATCCACTCAAACGCATATCAGCCATACCTTGCGGCAAAATTGACCAATGTGCTTTTAAATCAATAGTTTGGCTTCCTTCACTTAAACGTTGTTTACTCACCAAGTGCGCAAGTGGTGTGTCGCCAGTAAAAAGGTTCGCCCGAATACGGTACAAGCCCTTTTTTACTACTTTTAAATTGGCGGGTATAAGCATGTTTTCGCTTTGTGGGTATGCCGACTCAAAACCAATAAGTGTCGCACTCGGTGGCATATATTGAATTTGCGCCACTACAGGGATTTGTTTTCCATCAACATTTGCTTCAACAAATATTTGTAAATTTCGCGGATAGTCTTCCTCAGCTTTAAAAATAACATTGGCTTCGCCATCTTGTGCATTACTTTTATAGGTTGTTACAGTCTCTTTTGTATCTGTATTGGCAAGCTCTACATTCACATTTTTAAGGCCACCTGCGCTGACTTTTAATGTTATTTCTTCTGGATACACAAACCTATATTTACTAAGGCTGACTGTAACCGCATTTCCTTTGTCGTCTATTGGACTTTCAACAGGGTAAAATTGATTAGGTTTTAAACGGTCTTCATCAAATTCAGACAATGGTTGTGAATATGGCGGATATTTAAGCGCACGCTCGTATTGAGTGGCAACCTGCTCTGCTGCTTTTGCTAAGTTGCTATTATAATCTGTTGTTACTTTTTGTTTTTGTAGTGATTTAGCGGGTAAGTTTACAGTGGTTGCTTGAATGTTTAATTTACTCTCAGCGGTTAAAGGCTGTTTTATCTTAACAACAGCGACTTCAACTTTAGCCTCTTCTTGAGAGGGCCAAACTAATAAAGCCAATACAGCCATTATTGAAACGACTACTAGGATTTTTTTTATCATTAATAGCTCAATCCTTATAAAAAGTGCAGCTTAATTAAGCTGCACATTTAACGTTTATGGGATCACATTATAAATTAATGCAGAAGCACTCGTTGTGTTTGAATTTTTAATATAACGGTAGTTCTTTTTCCAAAACCACGACCCTGTTGTTTGATCAAATGTATTAAAGCCAACATTTTGTCCGTCGACATTAATGTTATTCATAGCAATGGTTACATTACCTTTACGCTGAGCATTATGAATTTCATTATGGCTGTAGCTGTCACTCATCATCATAGGGTAATGGTTAGGCATAAAACTATTTACCGCATCACTTTGTGATTTTAATCGACCATCAGTATCAATACTGCTGCTACAGCTACCAAATGACCGTGCAGAGCTTGCACCACATGATGAGTGCGACGCAACAACCGAATCATCATTACCTTTTAAAAATGCGCCAGTGATCCCTAAGTATTCATTACCGTCGGCAACAAAACGTAAACGAGGTGTACGCGCATCTGGAAATGGAGAAATTTTACGCGCATTATTTACTTTTAAATCGTGTAACACGCCAACCGCTTCAGTAACATCGCTTCCTAGCCACCATCTAAGTGCTGCATCTATAGCAAAATTCCACGATGCACCTGTAAGTGCGCTTACAGCAACATCAGCAAGTTCACTACCGCCACCAGCACCGGCTAAATCAAATGTAGCAACAATATTGAGTGGAGAAAGCCCTGCGTTTTCTAACCAGTTTGCTTGGTTATCAATAATATGGCGTGCAATTAAATCCCCAGTAGAGTGTGTCACTAATACACAGCCATCAGCACATAAGTTTGAGCGAGATAACTGCTTTAATTTAGGCCAAACCCAATCTGTTGCTATTTTACCTTCAACACGCTCGTAGGCAGGCCAATCAATTCGTTCATCTGCTCTGTTATTCCAATACGACTGCCAATATGTTTCGCCATCATTTACAACGTCGCTACCTGATTTATTGGTTATTTGAGATACCTGCAAACCATGAATTAATATTATTTTGTGATCTTTACTTGCAGCTGAAAAACTCATTAGCATAGCAAGGCATGCGCCCACTATATGCTGAGGTTTTATCCACTTGTGTGTGTGTGTGTTGTTCATAAAATTCCTTAATGTGTGTGTTAAATATTATTTGTTAAGGTATTCATTATTAGTGTCTTTTTTTACTTATCTGCAATATTAAGCATTAGAGGAAATAACCTGATTCTACTATCAGCGAGTTATAACTCTATTTTACCTGCCTTTAGCAACGTACTTAGTTAAGCAAATTAGTATGACTGATCAGTCCAGACAATGACCAGTATTAGGAACAAAGAACAAAAATGCAACAATTTATTATCATTTATATTGAATCAAAACAAAATTTATTTTTTATCAACAACTTAAAAGTTGTCTTTTTTGGAATTATATGGTGGGTTTGTAAAAATATAGCTGAGGAGTGCAATCTATTTTGCCAAGCCTAAACGTGGTTTAGCCTTGGCAAAAATTTTTAACTGACTTTATTGACCTTTAAGCTCGCTTGTAAATTGCCCTATAGCATTTACAACTTCTTGAGCACCATTTTGAATTTCAGTCATTACATGTCCAGACTCTTTAGATAAAGCTAAGCCTTGCTCTGCTTTTTCTTTCCCTTTTTCAATCACATCTACCGTGTTTTGAGTTTGCGATTGATTGCGCTGTACAACTTCTACAATTTCTTCTGTTGCTTTAGACGTACGTGATGCGAGCAGACGAACCTCGTCTGCTACAACGGCAAACCCCCGACCTTGCTCACCAGCACGGGCGGCCTCAATAGCTGCATTGAGTGCAAGTAAATTAGTTTGCTCAGCAATACTACTAATGCTTTGAACTATGCTCGCTATTTGCTGAGATTGTTGATCTAATGCCGAAATTTCACTTGCCGCTTGTTCCATATTAATTGCAAGCTCTGTCATTACTGCCACAGTGTCTTTAACTACTTCAGCGCCTTGCTCTGCTTTTTTATCTGTTTGTGTTGAGGTGCTGTAGGCAATTTCGGCAGCTTGCGAAGTTGCAATTTCTCGATTTACTTGCTCTGTAATTACCGTGGCAAATTTCATTACCTTGTACAGTTTTCCTGCATCGTTAGAAATAGGATTGTAAGATGCCTCTAACCATACAATATTGCCGTGCTTATCTACTCGCTTAAATCGAGACGCAATAAACTGACCCTGCCTAAGTTTTTGCCAAAACGTTTGGTACTCTGGAGATTCAGCCTCTTCGCGCTCACAAAAAATTCGGTGATGCTGACCCAAAATTTCTTTTTCTTTATAGCTCATAGCGTCTAAAAATTGCTGATTAGCTTTTAAAGCATGCCCCTCTAAATCAAATTCAATAACCGCCATAGAACGATAAATTGCTTTAATTGTGTCACTTTGCTCACGAGATGCAGTAATTGTTTTGGTTAATACGGTACAAAAAATAGAAAAATACAAAAGCTGATCTTGCTCTCCTTTTACAGGATGAACAATTAAGCGTAACCACTCTACTTGACCGTCTTGGCGAATAAATTGTAACGCGCCCCCCCAATGGCCCTCTTTTTTAATCGCTTTTTGTAAGCTTTTGTACTCGTCTGAGTGCTGGGAATGTTCGGAAATAATATCTAAAAGCGGAGTATTAATAATATGATTTTCTCGATAGCCCAGCATATTAAGGAGCTGCTCGTTTGCGTGGGAAATTCGTCCGTCATAAAGAATATTAATTACTAGCATTTCACGATTAAGGCCTTCCCATACTTGTTGTAGTGGGTAAAGCTCTGCTTTTAAAGATGCTATTTCGTTTTGTTTACTATTAGAAAAAAACATTAATATCCTTACTAATACTCGAGGTATGAAATTTATAAATGCAGAGGCTAATTTATCTACGTGATAAATGAAATTTGCCCTAGCGTTAAATAATTTGCTTAAAGTTCAACCAAAGCCAAGACTTTTACATGGTAAAGTAAACACTTAACACACATTTGGGACCATTTATTACTTTAATATAGCCTCCATATAAGTCAAACTTTACGATGGGCTATTTTACTAAAATCACTGTTTAAGCCCCATTTACGCTTTTAAATGCAGTAATAGTGCAGGTAATAACGTTTCTATGCACTGGGCGTTTTCTTCATATTGGTGACTTATACGTACCCAACCGTCTGTTCCCATTATTTGTAGCGAGGTTATTTCTACGCTATCGATGTTTTCGTATTGAGTGCACCACAGCCCTTTTACTCTAAATATGCCAGAACTTGTAGTAATGCGATTTATTGTAAATGAGGTTTTCATAAGGTTATTTCACTTGTAACCGCTCATATAAACCAGATGATCGCGATACAGTTTTATTCATTGCTAACTGCAGTACCTTTTTATCGGCAACTAACTCAAAAGTATTTTTAGCACGGGTAATTCCGGTATAAACAAGCTGGCGATTAACCCCAACACTTGCCTGCTGTAATGGCGGTAAAACCATTGCGGTATAGCTAAATTCTGACCCTTGAGACTTATGTATTGTCATTGCAAACACCTTGTCGTGGGCGGGTAAACGGGCCGGTGAAAATGCACGTGTGCTGCCCTGCTCGTCAATAAATATAGCCTTAAGCTGCCCAGCTTCATCATTCATTAAAATACCAATATCGCCATTAAAGAGCTTTAATTGGTAATCGTTTTGGCTAACCATTATGGGCATACCACTATAGTGGCGCTGGTTTGGGTTTACGTTTATTAACCCTTGTTGCTGCAGGGTGCGTTCGATACGTTGGTTCAAACTATTAACGCCGTAGTCTCCCTCTTTTACTGCGGCCAGTAATTGATAACCTGCAAACGCAGCATGCACTTTGGCTACACTCTCACCTTGGGCAATTAAATTTAAATAGTGTGCATAATGTTTGGCTGCTCGATTTACTAGGTTTTCTATTGGTTTACCTATAAAGTCGTAATCCAAAATAACATCACTAAAACGCCCTTCAACACTTTCCTGCTCTACATAATTTAATAAGCCACTATTATTTGTATTAACTGCCAATGCTAGTTGCCCTATACCACTTTTAGCGTCAAAGCGGTAACTGCGTTGTAAAAAGGCAATGCAATCGGCTAGTTTAAATAGGCTATTTCCCTGCGATATTAATGTAGGCTGATCATCAAAACAAAGCGCATTTAATTCATCACACCGCTGCTTTGAGTAGTTTGGTGTGCGCCCAAGTGCAAGCCCTTGGCACAAATCGCTCATAACGCTGCCTGTATCAACCGAGGCAAGTTGGTCTTTATCACCAAGCATTATTAATCGAGCATGAGCAGGCAAAGCTTCAATTAATTTCGCCATTAGCGATAAATCCACCATGCTTGCTTCATCAATAATTAACACATCTAGGTGCAGAGGATTGCTTTGACTGTGTCTAAATTTATTAGTAAAAGGTTTTACCCCCAATAAGCGATGAATAGTTTGCGCAGTATCAGGGATCAGCGCTTTAATATCGTCGGGTATACTACTTAGCTGATTTTTAGCCCCTAAAATAGACTCACTTAGCCTTGCCGCAGCTTTACCCGTCGGTGCCACCAGCTTTATGCTTAATGGCGCTGCTTTGTAAAGCGATTGCAATATAGCCAGCAACTTAGTTACTGTGGTTGTTTTACCTGTTCCTGGGCCACCGGTTATTACACTAAACCCTTTAGTTGCTGCAATTGCGCACGCCACTTTTTGCCAGTCAACGTCGGCCACAGGTGGCTCTGGGAAATAATGCTGTAATAAAGCAGTAAGAGTTTGACTATCAATATTAAGCGCTCGCTCACTCATGCCTAATAGCCGCTCTGCAAGTATGTGCTCATAAGCTGCCAAACGCGAAAAATAAAGGCGTTGGTCAAATAACTGAAGTGGTTTGGCATCCCCAACGCTTTGATGATTTTGTAAGTAGGTTAACGCGGTTTGTTGGTTAAACCCTTGCACAAATGGGCTATACGTAGTGGGAATATTTCCTTCAACTTTATTAAAGTCGCTTTGGCGTAAATTAAATGGATTGGCCCAATCTATGGTGTTTAATGTTAAGCAACTGTGCTGGCTTTGTTGGGCTATACATAACAATAATACAATATAAAACAGCTCATTATGTGTTCTTTCATCCGTATTTGAGAGTAACTGCGCAAGTTTTACATCAACGACGCGTATTCTATTTTCGCCCAGTAAATAATCCAGTAACGGCACTTCGGTAACCACACTATTAGATACTGCCTGTTGCTCATGCGCTAAAGGCGTTTGTTCAACGTCGTCTTCTAGCGCGTCAAATAAACCCGGCTGTTGATTTAACTCACTCATAGCATGGCTCCTTGGCTAAATAAGCCATCTAAGATAGTTACTTGCTCTAGTGTCAATTGATTAAAGAAAACACCTTGCCCTGCTGGCATGCCACGTAAAAAGGTGTAATACACGCCCCCTAAGTGACGCTCAATTGAGTAGTCACTAATGCGTTGCTTTAATAGCCTATGCAGCGCTACGGTATATATTAAATACTGTAAATGGTATTGATGGCTGCTCATGGCTTGCTCTAGCTGTTCGGGTTCATAATCTTTAGGCGTATTACCTAAGTAATTAGATTTATAATCTAAAATATAATATTTACCTTGGTAGCAAAATATTAAATCTACAAAGCCTTTTAAAAGCCCTTTAACATGAGAAAAATCCAGCTTACTTTGCACAAAGCCAAAGTGTTTAATTAGCACTTCGTTAAGCTTGGGGGCACTTAAACTAGTCAGCGGTAAATTAAACTCCATTTCGACTAAGCAGTCACTGGGCGCTAGCTTACTTAAACTTAAATCAGTTTGAGCATTCAATGGGCAATTAAGTACATCGAGCACCCACTGCTGGGCAATTGGCTGCCATGTGTCGCTAATGTGATATTTATCAAAGGCCCGTTTAATAACCTGTGACAAATTTTGCTCGCTGTTTGTGGGGTGAGCAACGGGACTTGTAAAATCAATTTGTTCAAAAATTTCGTGTAAACAGCTTCCTGGCTTTGCCCCTTTAGGAAAACTAAAAGGTGAAGGGAGTTCGTCTTGTTGAACGGCAAACTCGTCTTTCTCGTGATCTTCATCGCTTCGCCCTGGGGCTAATTCATCACTGTGCTTTTTAAAACTCAATGCACTAAAGCTGGTTGCACGCCAATCTCGTTCTATGTGCGCCTTACTATTTTTTACACTCAGAATTTGCTGAGCAGCCTCGGTATTAGCAAACTGTAAGGTTCCCTGTTGGCGTAATTCTTCAGAGGTAAATTGCTGATAACACATAAATGTGTGCTTGTCGCAAAACTCACTTAAATGTGTTCGCCATATTTGACTGCTTGAAATTTCGAGCTCTGAGAACAGCACATGCCCAAGCGCACTACTTTGAATTGCTAACCGACTACTTTGCCCTTGCCCTATGTTATAAACACCCAGCGCACAAAAATGCACTGCTCGCGTAAGCGCTACATACAATAAACGTAAATCTTCGGCTAAGCGCTCTTTTTCAGCCTGCTGGAGTGCGTCTTCATTCTTACTTAAATCATAAATAAGTTTGCCATTTTTATGATAAAGCGCTTCTTTAGTTTCACGATAACCACTGGCAAACGGCATAAATACCAATGGATATTCGAGCCCTTTTGAAGCATGCATTGTCACAATTTTAACTAAGTTTGCATCACTTTCTAAACGTACTTGAACAGTTTCGCCATCTTGTTGACTCACCTTTTGCGCAAACCAGCGCAGTAGGCGTAATGTGCCTTCAAGCTCAATTTGTTTTTGCTGTAATATTTCACCAAGGTGTCTAAAGTCGGTAAGCCACCGCTCCACGTTGTAGCCTAAACCTTGCCATTTAGCACTTAACTGATTATGGCTTAGTAATCGCTCAAGCATGGCCATTGCCCCTTGCTTATGCCAAATATGGCTAAGCTGAGCAAAAAAGTTTAAGTGCTCTTGCCAAGCGTTTTCGTTATCGGCAAGTGCGTATACATCGTTATAACTTAAACAAAATAACGGTCCTGCGAGCACACCACGAAGTAATGACTCGTCATATTGACCATGTAATGCAGTTAAAAAATTAAGTAAATGATGGCTCAACTCTTGGCTAAACACGCTGTCGCGGGATAGATACACACTGGCAATTTTAGCCTCGCTCAAAGCCTTTTTCATTATTTGCGCTTCAACGCGGTCACGCACCAAAATACATATGTCTGCCGCACTTATTGGCGTTTTACCTATGCACGCTGTGCCTTGTTTAGCGTGTTCTAATAAAGTGACTATCTTATTCGCAAAGTAAGTAGCCAGATGTGCTTGCCCTACCCCTTTACTGGTGGGTTTATTTTTTTCATCGGCGGCTTCATCTACAAACACATTAAATTCAAAGGCGTTGGCCGGTTTACCATCAATTAAAAACGATTCATCTGCTTTTTTACCCTTAGCGCTCACTTTGTTAAACGGAATCACATCGTTATAAATAAAACTGTTGTCGTGTTTGCTAAATAAGCTATTTACGCTGTTTACTATATCGCTGCTTGAGCGAAAATTTGTGCCCAGTGTAAATTGTTGAGGCTCGTCTACCGCCTTTTTTGCGCCTATATACGTAAATATATCTGCGCCTCTAAAACCGTAAATAGCTTGTTTAGGATCGCCTATCATGGCAAGTGTGGTATTGGCTTGGCCATAAATGTGACTAAAAATACCATACTGAATCGGATCGGTGTCTTGAAACTCATCTATCATAGCAACCGGAAATAATTGCGCAATTTTTTGCGCAAGCACATCACCTTGCTCATTATTAAGTGCAGTGTATAAATTAGTGAGTAAGTCGTCGGGGGTGATCACACTTTGCTCTTGCTTACGCTTAACAATGGCTGATTTTACCCAGCGTGCAGCTTCTTGTACCAACGCTATTTTTAAACCTTGGTTCATGGTGTTGTTAAGCGCTGATAAGGTATCAAACTGACTTAATAACGGATGCGTAAACAAAGGCTGATTTTTTTTATAGTTAGTGGTGTCACTTAAGTTCTCGGTACTCCATATTTCAAACGAATACTTATTGGTACCAAACTCAAAAAACACGTCACTGCTTGCACAAAATGCATCAAGCGCTGCAAGGCTTGCTTTACGAGCGGGGGTTTTAGCACCACTTAGGCCTGAGCCTTTAATAGCATCAGTAAATGCGTGTTCTTGGCAATCTTTTTTAAACTGTGGGATGAGAGCTAGGTATTCATCACGAGCTTGCCATACATCATCTAAGTTTATTTGCGGTGTTATGTGCGCATTGGCTTTATTTAAAATGCTGGCTACTTGAGAAAATAAAGACTCGGGTGCTGAAAATACATCTAAAATAGCATCGGTTCTGTCTTCACTCAGTGGATAAACAAACGAACGCCAGAAGTCTTTTATTGTTTCGAGCAGTATGTCGCGCTCGTCTAAAATAAACTCTAAATTAAATGCCACACCCGACTCAAACGCATGTTGTTTTAACATTCGCTGACAAAAGCCATGAATCGTAAATATAGCAGCTTCATCCATCGATTTTGCTGCAGCGTCCAGTAAATCAAAGGCGCTGTGTTTGTCATCTACTGCGGCAATTACGCCTTCAATTAACTCATCGTTTGGGTTTTGCCCAAGTAATGCATCTCTGGCTGCAATAATACGGTTACGCACACGATCTTTGATTTCTTGAGTAGCAGCGTCGGTAAACGTTACTACCAAAATCTGTTCTACGCTTAAAGGAGCATTAAGCTCACCCGGTATTTGCATGCCAAGTAAATAGCGTAAATATAACCCGGTAATGGTATACGTTTTACCCGTTCCGGCACTGGCTTCTATTAAACTTTGCCCTTTGAGTGGCATAGTAAGTGGATTAAGCGCTTGCATGGTCGCTCTCCTTAGCATGCTCATATAACGGCGTAAGTAGCTTTTCGCTCCAGCTAATAAACTCGTCTTGGCAGTCGTTAAGTGATTGCACCGTTAATCTAATGTAGGGGTTTTCACCTTCACCTCGGCCTATGTATTGCGGACTAAATTTATTCATCGCTTTTGCCATATCGCCACCCGTTTTTATGTATTCGTACCCACTTACCGGATAAAACGCCACAGGCTCTTTGCGCAGTGCTTTGTATAATTCAAACCAATCTGCCAAAATTAAATCAGCGTCAGCTTTGCCCATAGGCGCAAAACTAATTTGTTTATCAAGCCCAAGTAATAAAGTTTCGAGGTTATGCCCCAAACTTTGTGCCACAAGGTGATAAATAAAGCCTCTAATCATGTCTTTGGCTTTAATGCTGGCGCTACGGTAAAACACCTGCTTTTGCATAAAAATATGGTTAAGCCAGCCCTGAATTTGTGTTCCTTGAATATTAAACGACACCTCTATAGGCTCACTTTTACCCGCTTTTATTTGCTCTTTCACCTGCCCTGCAAGCGCGTCAACGCGGTGTTGCATGCTTTGTAAAACTAAACTTCCCACATTCGCCTGCGGTAACTCGCCGCGTTGCAAAATTTGCTCAGTACTCATTGGCGTATCGTTAATTGTGGCTTCTAATATTTCGTCTAAATAAAAGTAACGGCGCAGCGCATCAATACTAAATGGCTCTTCATCTTTTGCTACTTCGTTAAATTGCGGCAAACGTAAACCCAAGGTTTGATTGTAAAAACTTTCTTGTGCGCTGCAAACACTGCGTATAAATACATCAAGCTCTAACTGTTCAGGTGGTTTTACATCAAGTGCGCTAACTGGCTCTGGTAATATGGGCTCATTTGGCAACCAAATTGGGTTATAGCTGTGATCATTAAGCACGGTACTATTTTTATTATCTTGGTAGTAGTGGCTATTAAACGGTTGCAAGTGTTGCTGGCTAATCAAACATGCCGGTAATGCTTTGGATGAGTCGTCACCCAGCGTAAAACTTCGCCCTATGTATTCTAATAACTCGCTCACTAGGGTTGATGGCATACGAGGTTGGTTATCAAAGCAGGAGCGGCCAATATAGCTCATATAAAGATTTTCACGGGCGCTAAGTAGCGCCTCTAAAAATAGGTAACGGTCATCTAATTTTCGTGATCGGTCACCTTTTTGTTTTTTAGAGTGTGGTACTAAATCAAACCCAATAGGCTGCACATTACGTGGGTAGTCAGCGTCGTTTAAACCTAGCATGCACACTACTTTAAATGGCACGGCGCGCATGGGCATAAGCGTACAAAAATTTACTTGCCCCACTAAAAACCGCTGACCGACGCCTTTTTCTTGTATACCCTGTTTTATTAAATAGCTAACTATGCGCTGCGACACCGCTTGATTGTAGTCACCGTTATCGTGGTGCTTTTGAATATCTTCTAGCACTTTTTGCAGCACTAATAAATCCCAACTGTCGTCGCTTTCACTCTCGTAAACAGCGCCAAGTAGCTCGCTTAAAATTTGTGCCTTATTAGTGAGGGTGTCATCGGGGGTAAGCTTAGCTTTAAAGTTTTGAAGCACATCGATAAAGCCTACCAGCTTATTAAGCGTATCAAGCGCCATTCCTTCTACTTCGTCGGCGCTGTAAATACCATTAAATGGGCATTGCTCGTCGCGCATGGCAATACCCAGTAATAAACGGTTTAAACCATGCTGCCATGTATTTAGTTCAATGGCGGGTAAATCAAAACTGTGTTTATGTTCGCCGTTGATGCCCCATTTAACACCTACGCGTTCAAGCCAGTACTGTATTTGTTCGTACTCGTGCGCTTCAAGGCCAAACTTTTCAGCTATTTGGGTTACTTGTAGTAAATCTAAAATATCTGATACGCCAAAGCGCGAGAACGGTAAGTTAGCTAAGCTGGCAAACGAGCTTAGTACTGGTTTTTCTTGCTCTATGGCTAAATCAGCTAACGCGTAGGGAATATAGCGGCTGCCTTGCGCACCACCAAATACAGCTTCTATATAGGGGCTGTATGTGCCTACATCGGGCATCATTACAATAATGTCTTTTGGGGTAAGCGCAGGGTTTTGGTTAAACAAATTAAGTAAGTAGTCGTGTAATCGCTCAACTTCTCTAAGCGGTGTATGGCAGTCACTAAGGGTAATGCTGGTATCGTTTGCACTTACTGGTAATTTACCTTCATCGTTTATAAACCATTCTTTGTTATCGGTAAGCGACTCCCCTTTAAACGCAAGCTGATAAATTTCGCTTTGTACTTGCCCAAGTAATGTAGCGTCAAAAGCATCTATAAAGCCATCAATCCAACGGGCATCAAGTTGCACTAGCTGTTCAAAATAATCGCGACCTAACTTCCCCCACGACGATAAAAGTGGGTTACCTATAAAGTAATAGTCTTCATCTGGGTTAGATTGTTTTTTTTGTTGCGCTTCCACCAGCGGCATTTTGGCGTATTTAGCATTTATTTTGGCCGCTGTTTTTTCGTCGATTATGTCACCCCAGTAATGCTCACTCGGGTTAAAAAAGAATAAAAACACCTCTGTTTTTTTGCTCAATGCTTCAAACACATCAAGCTGAGAATTGGCAATGGCTGATATACCAAATAAACTAATGCGTTTGGGTAATAAGCTGTTGTCCATATTTTCCAACGCAGCAAGTAATTGCCCCTGCATATTTGCACGGTGAAATTGGCTTTGGCCCAGCGCTTTGCTTAATTTTACAATTCGGCGCCATAAATCAGGCTGCCATGGTGCAATGGTCACATCTACGTCATCAAGTTCATCATTTCCGCTATCCCATGTTGCTATCCAATGCGGTCGATACATGAGGTATTGGTCGTACACATCAGCTATTTTTTCACATAGAGCAAAGGTTTTTTGGCCATCAATATCGCCCTCTAAGTAGGTTTTTAGGGGTAAGTAAAGCGGTTCGTCAATACAAGTGGGTAAAATTGAAAATAATTTCCATGCAAGGTTAGGTTTGTTAAAGGCCGACTCTTTAGGCACATTCGGTAATAGCTGCTGATAAAGTTGCCAAATGAAACTCGATGGCAACGGAAAATCAACCTGTGCAGCCACACCTAAATGCTCGCTCAAGCCAATTTTTAGCCACTGCGACATACCCGGAGATTGCACCAGCACCACTTCCTTATCGAACGGGCTTTGCAATGGGCTTACCTTTAACAGTTGATGAAACTGTGCTTGCAGGGCTTCCATACGGTTTGATTGAATAATATTGAGCATACGACACTGTCCTTACTTGAAGTAAAACCAGTGTAAGATATTTTCAATTATAGGGGTAGCAATAAGGGGAAAATGACGTTAATAAAACAGCAAGTTAGAAGGTAGTTAAACAAAAAATAAACGCACAGACCTTACTTTAATCACTTTTTAATCACTGTGCGTTTATTATTTATATCGCGCTCTTATTTATAAGGGCTAATACTTGAAAGGCCAAAGTTACTTTGCATAATGACCTTGCCGTCAATGCCTTTGAGTTTTAATGAGATAGCTGGGTCAGCTTGTTTCCAATCAATGCTTAAATCACCATAGTTTACATTGTGCGTATAATTGCCCACGCGATGCTTATTTGGGCTGACGTCTTTCCATTTTTCAGTCAAACCTGAGCTGGTCATTTCAATAAGCGGGTAATCTAGGTTTTGATTGTATTTAGATATTTCCCCCCAATGTGTATCGCCACTAATGATCACCACGCCATTTACTTTATGTTTTTTAATTAACGTAAATAAACGATTTCGATCTTCTGGAAAGTTTGCCCATGACTCCCAGCCTGTAAAATCAGGCAATAACTGCAAACTTGATGCTATAAGCTTAATAGCAGCAGGTTTTTTAAGCTCGCGCTCGAGCCACTGCCATTGCGCCTCACCTAGCATTGATGCGCCTTTTAATTCTGTTGGGCTATAAGGGCCTTGGTTGTTTAATTTACGCTTGGTGTAATATTCAAGCTCACTTACATGATTAAGTGTGTCACGGTTCCAACGTAAATCGGGCATAATCACTTGCACCGTTTGCTCGCCTTCACCATACATATACGAGGTATAAATACCGTCTGAGCGTGTTCTACGTTCTGTGTTTTTAGGCTCGCCCCAAAAGTCGAGCATAATTTGTCGCGATTCTTCTTTGTGAGGGTATTCTTTTCCGGCATCGTTTTGACCAAAGTCGTGATCGTCCCACATTGCAATTATAGCTGTGTTTTCTTTTAGGGTTTTAAAGCCGGGTTTTGCACCTAGTTTTTGATATTTATTATCAAGCACTGACATGTCATTGGTGTCGCCGTAAATATTGTCGCCTAAAAATATAAATAGATCGCCCTGCTCTTTATTTATGGTGTCGAATATTGGGATATCTTTGTCTTGATGCCCGCACGAGCCAAACAATATTTTTGATGGTGCAGCCATCGCGCTTGCACTAACAACCAACGCAAGCGTTGAATATAAAATAGGGTTTAATAACATTTTCATTTTAAAATCTCTTTAATAGCGGGTGCCATATTGGGGTTTATTATATGTGGTTGCTGACCAAGTGCCGCAAGCACTGTAGCGGCAATTTGCGCTTGTTTAACATTTTTAATTTTTATTAGGCCATTTCCTTTAATGGCAGGGCCAATTGCGCCAAGCCAAATATGCTCCGAACCAACAATTCCCTCTGGGAATGCCCTTTTACCTTGCACTGAATTGGCTAAGGCCTGTTTAGAGCTGTGGTGTTGCCAATCGCTTGCATGAGTACCTCGGCCGTGGTCAGTAGTAATAATAAGCGTTGTTTTGTTTTTATAACCTGGGGTACTTTGAATGGTTTGCCATAAGTCTTTTAAAAATGCATCGCTTTTTTTGGCTGATTTTAAGTAAGCATCGTAATGACCATCGTGAGCAAAATCATCTGTTTCACCTAAGCTAATTACCAGCAACTTGGGTTGTTTAGCCAACATGTAGGCTTTGGCAAAACGGTAGGTAAAACTGTCTAATCGAACATTTGTCCACGGGCTGGGGATTTCTTTTTGCAGTGCATTTAAAAGTGGCGCATCGGCAAATAAATCCTCTGCAATAGGCATAAACCCTGCATTTACATATACGTTACTGCGCTTGGTGTTTACAATGTATGGAAACACATCCCAGCTACCAAATAACGCGGTGCTGTTTTTAAATTCAGCTTGCGCGTCTAAACGCTCTAAAATAGTTTTATTTGGGTTATACACTTTATCGTTACTGTTAATATTTTCATCTACTTCGCCACTTAAGATTTCGTTATAACCGGGATACGAAAAATACCACGGATTACTAACCGACATTGTAGATCCCTTTGTTCTGTCGCCAATAATTACGCCTTGTTTAGCCACTACTTGCGTTAAAAAAGGCATTAATAATTGCTGACGCTTGTGTGGATTTTCATCCCAAAATTCATTACTTAAGTCGCTCGGCCGTTTAACAAAGTCTTTATTACTAATAAGGTTTTTATCAGCACCACTAAATACTTCTTGCCAGCGCACGCCATCAAGGGTTACAAGCACAACGTTTGCGTCATCCGCACACACAGAACTGGCAAGTAAAATAAAGCTCGCCAATAATACTTTTAATATTTTATGCATGAATTTTTCACCTCACGTTAAATAAAAAGCCCATCAAAGTGACGGGCTTATATTTACGTAATTGATTGCTTAAAACGTAGCTGCAAAGGTCACTGCCGCAGTGCGAGGCGAGCCTATAAAGTAAGTTGAACCATTACCTGTGCCGCCGGCTAAGTAGCTTTCATCTGTTACGTTATAAACAACAAAAGCAATATCGATAGCTTTAAATGGCCCTGCATCAACTTGTGCTGCGTAACCCGCATTTAAATCAAGCACAGTGTAGCTATCTACGTCGCCACGCTCACCGGTATATTTAGCCGACAAACCAAAGCGAAAATCGCCACTGTAATAATCGGTAGAAAGCACAAATAAGTCATCCACTGAGTCTATAACCTTATCGCCCGCTTCAAAACCTGGCGCATCACCTTTGTACTCTGAGTTATTATTTGTATACGAGCTGTAAAAACTCCACTCAGGGCTAAGCATGTAACTTGCTGAAAGCTCTAGACCTTGTGATTCAATACCGCCTACATTTAAGTAAGAGCCATTAGTACCAATGGTATAGTCAATGCCGCCAGTATCACTGCCAGGTGCAATAAAGGTAATACGGTTATCAAACTCAATTGAATAAGCTGTAGCGGTGAGTTTAAGAGCATCATTTTGGTAACGAACACCTAAGTCAATATTTTCAGCTGTTTCTGGTTCTATGGCTGATAAATCAGAGCTGTCGCGCTCAAGCACACCATCTTTTATAGCTGCAAAATTTTCGCTATAACTAGTAAATAGCTCTGTTGAGTTATTTAACTGGTACACAATACCACCACTAAACAGTATATCTGAGTCACTGTTTACTTTTGCAGTGGTTGCATTTTGGTAATGATCAAACTTTTCAATATCAACGAGGTATTTTTTGACGCCTACGTTAAGCGTTAAATCGCCAAATGCCATTGAATCTTGTGCGTACCATTTTAGTGTATCGGCTTCAAAGGTATTTTTATATTGAGTCCAGTAAGGCGTGCTGTCGTAGTGATGATAAATACGTGCATCTATCACTTTGTGCCAATCGCGCGATTCGTCGCGGTCACTTTGTTCATACCAAAAGCCCGCTTCTATGTCGTGCATACCAAATGTAGCGGCATAATGTGCTGTTACGCCTAAGCGATCTTTATTGTAATGAGTATGGCGATACGACATAACCGGTGTTGCACCTGCATCGTAACACGCAGGGTTTAACCCCGGGCCAGACTCCCATGGCCAACTTAAGCTAGCTGTACAATCTGCGTTGGGTGCAAGCGGATTACCTTCACTGTCGGTAAAACCGTAAGACCCTGCATTTGAGCCACCTTCGGCTGTTGGGTTACCATTTTCATCAACTGGGGTTGTTAGGTAAGGTGGGATCCAATCGCCACGTCCTGAATTTTTATGATAATAAGGGCTAACAGTAAGTAATGACGTTGGCGAAATAGCGTACTCAAACTTTAAATACGCTAACGTATTTTCGCGAAGTGTACCCCAACCTTCTGCAAACATTTGGTCAAAATGCGGCACACCCGTCCAATTCCACGTTAGTTGATCCCAGTCTGGTGTTTGCTCAAATTGGGCTAGACTCACGCTGTTGTAATTTGTTTCGCTTACGTCATCGTATGATATACGCCCGGTAATGGTTAAATCCGTTAATGTAGTAACAAATTTAGCTTCAGCGTGCTGGTTATCTTTACCACCATTGCTACCCGAACCAATCCAACGGCTAGTATCAGTTTGTGAGTAGCTAACGTAAGCTTGGGTGTTATCAAACAATGTACCCGTTTCGTGTTTTAAGTAATATCGTGTAGCATCGTGACTGCCCGACGTGTAAGCAAAAGTAGTGCTTTTTTCAAGGCTTGGTGCTTTACTGACAAAGTTAAATGTACCGCCAAGTGCTTCAAGTGAAGCCGATTTAATATCAGACGTACCTTGACCTACTTCAACGGTTGCAAGGTTTTCAGAGTCTAAGTAGCGGTTTGCTTTTGCACCGCCGCCATAGTTAGAGCCACCATTAGGAATGCCATCAACTGTCATACCTAACTGTTGCTGATTCCCGTCAATACTAAAACCACGCATCGTAATTGTGGTAGACCAATCGTCACCGCCAAATGCGTCGCCTTCATTTATGCTAATGCCTGGCAAATTATCAATGACTGACAACACACTTGAAACCGTGCTTTGCTGCTCTAACATGGCAGGTTCAATCACATTATTAGCGTAACTAGTTGGCTTTGCCACAACCGTTACTTCTTCAATAGTGGTTTCGTCGTTAGCATAAGCAGATGTTGATACCGCCATGGCAATGGCCATGCTCAAAATCGATTTACTTTTTAAAGCGTACATTGTTGTCCCGTTTGATTTTATTGATGGTTTATTATGAAAACGGGCACAGTATGATTTTTAAATATGACAATAAAGCTTTGTTTTATTGACATAAAGATTAAACAAATATGAGAAAATAATGGCGAAAATATGTAAAAAAAAAGACACTCAATAAGGCTATTAAGTGTCTTTTTTTATTTAATTGCTAAACGTTATTTAAGCTCAGCAAGCATCTCGTCGCTATAAGGCACTAACTCTTCGCCGTTAGTTACTTTGCTAATGTAATCAGGGTTTGCAATTAGCGGGCGGCCAATCGCAATCAAATCAAACTTACCTTCATTAATTGCTTCTTTAGCTGACTCAAAGCTGTAGCTACCTACGCCTACCAGTGTTCCTTTGTATCCCGCACGTAAAAACTCTGATGTAGTTTTGCCTTCTAGCGATTCGAATGTTGTGCTGTCGTCAAAAATACCACCGTGCAAGTAAGCAAGGTTTCGTTTTTCAAGTTCAGGTAGTAAGTAGTCAAATACCGCTTTGTCACGGTTATCTTCACTCATATTAAAGTAGGCGCCAGGTGTTACACGCAGTGCTGTACGCTCGTTACCTACTGCAGCAATAACTGCATCGGTAACCTCAAGTGCAAAGCGAGCCATGTTTTGCGGTGTTTGGCCGTACTCGTCTTCACGTACATTGGCTTCATAATGTAAAAATTGATCAATTAAGTAACCGTTTGCGCCATGAATTTCTACACCGTCAAAACCGGCTTCAATTGCGTTTTCGGCGGCTTTGGCAAAATCTGCAATTAACGATTTAATATCATCAATGGTTGCCGCTTTTGGTGTTATGTAAGTCAGCTCGCGCATGCGGGGTACCGAACCTTCTACGCCAATTGCTGAAGGTGCGAGTACTTCACCATCAAAAAAGTGGGGGTGCGCAACACGGCCAACATGCCAAAGTTGAGCAAACATTTTACCGCCATTTGCATGCACAGCGTCGGTCACTTTTTTCCAACCTTGAATTTGCTCGCTAGTAAACAAACCTGGCGTAGTTGGGTACCCTTGCCCGTCTGGGCGAATAATTGTCGCTTCGCTAATAATGAGACCTGTGTCTGCGCGGCGAGCATAATACTCAACCATATCTTGCGTTGGCACTAAATTTTCGTCAGCCATACAACGTGTAAGCGGTGCCATTAATACACGATTTTTAAGTTCAATCGTGTCATTTAATTGATATGGTGTAAGTAAATCTGTGTTCATTTTATAAATCCTTCATTGTGGGTATGCATACTAAGTGCGGCCATTTAGGCTACATTCAAGATCAATTTTGAATGTTTGCTCAAAATATACTGACTAACCCATAAAACAGATCTAAATAACAAAAATAATTGTGAAGTTTTCAACACGGTGTCACATAACTCGATATACTTGTACGCTATAAATATAAATTGACCGCAACAAAAGTGAGCCCATCATGACACGCGCAAATGCAACCGAAGAACACGACGTAATTTTAGGCCTTGGAGCCAAAAAGCGTCTCGCTTTTATGTTTGAAACCGTACAACAGTACAAGCAAGTATGGATTTTAAATGACGACGACGGCTGTGTAATGCTTACTAACGAAGATGATGATTGTGTGCCTGTATGGCCTACACGAGAATTTGCACAAGCATGGGCAACTGGCGACTGGGAAGGATGCACACCTAAAGCAATCCCTACTAGTGACTGGTTCAGCCGATGGACACCCGGCCTTGAAGAAGACGACTTACTTATTGCCGTATTCCCGACAGAGGAAGACGACGGCACTATTTTATTCCCTGATGAATTTGAAAGACAACTAAAAGCACCAAAGAAAAAATACTAAGTAACTAGCATAACTTTATTTAGTTTATAAACGCGGCTTTACAATAGCCGCTTTTTTTATACCTGCTTTCTAAAATTTAAATATGCCTGAGTGATTGCCTTAGCATCTTCAACTTGCGGATAGTGCCCAAGCTCAGCAAAGCCTTGTGTGCGGGCATTAGGTATTATTTTTTCATACTGTTCGAGCATGTGTTTCCCTGATATTGGGTCTTGCTCACCTACAATAAACATTACCGGTATATCGCTATTAATAATTGCAGTAACCCAGCGCTGCTCGTTTTGCTTTCGCTGTGTAATGTAATTAATTAACTTTGGCATAACACGTAAACCATTATTGTGATTTAAAAGCGCCCAAAGCGTATCTATAACTACTGGTGCGGGTGGCGTGTTTGCACCAAATATGGAGGTTAAATTTTTGGCAAACTTTTGCTTACTCATTAGCTTAGGGACTATCCAGCCCAGCTTTGAAAGTAACAACTTTTGTATAAATAACGGTTTATGTGCTTGAGGAAACAACCCGCCATTCAAAAAACACACACTGTGTATATGTACTTCACTTTGATTAGCCACTTGCCTCGCTAGTAGCTCTTGGGCAACGGTATCGCCATAGTCGTGGGCAAGTATGTGTACATTACTTATATTTAAACGCTGTAAAAAAAGTGTGTATAAATCAGCTTGCTCTGCAATTTTATAATCCGCTTTAAATGGCTTATCCGAAAGCCCAAAACCAAGCATATCAAGTGTCACTAAAAAGTAGTGTTTACTGAGTTCATCCCACATACCTTCCCAATCCCAGCTTGCACTTGGAAAACCGTGAATTAAAACAAGCGCGGGGTTATGTGTATTCCCTGCCGTTTTAGTAAAAATTTGATGCCCGTTTATATTTATAAATTGACCGCTTAATTGCCATTGTGAAAGTGAGTACATGTTATGAACCAAAACTTTTGTATTTAATTGTTGTAACACAATTACCCATAAACTTCGAAAAATCACCAGCAAGCTTTAACTCATAGATTAAAAGAAAGCCTTTTTCATTACAAAAATACCTATAAATACGGTATTAACTGAGAACCCACGCTAAATAAAAGTATTAAGCAACGTACTATTTAACAAAGAGTTTAGTTAATTATTAGCTTGTAACTTAACTATTAAATGCTATATTCAAAGCTCTTAGGTAATAATACAGTCTCAAAAAATACCATACAAAAGGATTGCTAAATGGCTTTGCAAAGTAGAGCTAGTAAAGGGGTGCTATTAAGTACTTTACTTCAGGTTGTAATCCTCACTACAGGTATTGTTTTAACTTACTTTCAACAAATTCAGCATCAACAAACCTTAGACTCAAAAGTAACAGCTGCGCTAAATAGCAAGTTAACCAGTTTATCCGTAGGCATAAATAACAGAATGGAGTTATATCAATACGGGTTATTTGGCCTCAAAGGGTTTATACAGGGTATTGGAATAGAAAATTTAAACTACACCGCAATTAAGAGTTATTCAAACGCAAGAGATTACGCCCAAGAGTTTCCTGGTGCTAACGGCGTTGGGTACATAAAAAAAGTAACACATAACGAACTTGCCGAGTTTATAAATAAAGCACAAAGCGAACGGCCCGATAGCCTATTTAATTTTAAAACACTTACTGAAAATAAAAATGATCATTTTGTGATCCAATATATTTTTCCTGAAAGTGGTAATAAACAAGCAATAGGGTTAGATATTGGCTCAGAAACTATTCGTAAACGTGCAGCATTAAGCGCAGTTTTTGCAGATAATGCGCAATTATCTGCACCTATTACGTTAGTCCAAGCAGATCAGAAAGCTCACCATGGTTTTTTGATTCTATTACCTATTTATAAGAGTAAGATCACTCCTACATCTAACGATGAACGCCTTGAAGCACTGCATGGCTGGGCATACTCCCCTTTGCTTATAGACAATATTTTAAACTCATTATTTGATATTGATGAAAACTACTTAACCATTAGCGATCTCAACGATGCAACCGATGTGGCCTTTTTTACATACGGCAATCCAGCAAATAACACTGAATTTAAAGTATCCACTGTGACTAAAGTGATTGGTCGTGAGTGGCAAATAACGTTGCATGGCTCTTACGCGTTTGTAGAAAACTTGCATTTGCCCTATCAGTATCAAGCACTCGTGAATGGTATTTTTTTAACACTCATTGCTATGTTAATTGTGCTTGCAATACAGTTACAATTTTTTCGAAAAGCCCAAAAAGAAAATTTAAGACGTGAAGCCGAGCAAGCACATAAAAATATTCTTGAACAAGCCAATTTAAAACTAGAAACCGATGTAAAACTGCGAACTCAGCAAATAGCTGATATTAGTATGCTACAGCGTAGTATTTTAGACAGTGCTAGCTACTCTATTATAGCTACCGACATAAACGGTTTAATCACCGAGTTTAACCCTGCCGCAGAGAAGTTACTGGGCTACAAGGCATTTGATGTGGTTGGTAAAAAAACCTGTGGCATATTTCATTTAGAAACAGAACTGACAAGCAAAGCAAAACAACTGAGTATTGAGCTCAATAAAATAGTGAGTCCTGGATTTGAAACATTAATTGTAAAGGCAACCCCCACAGAACCCGATGTTAATCAATGGACCTATGTAGACTCTAAAGGTAGGCATATTCAAGTGAGCTTAAGTGTTACGTCGCTGTTGAATAACAGAGCCCAAGTTGTAGGTTTTTTAGGCATTGCGTTTGATTTAACGCAGCACATAAAACACGAGCACGCGCTTGCTCATGCAAAAGAACTCGCAGAGCAAAGCTCTAAGACTAAATCAGAATTTTTAGCGAACATGAGCCATGAAATACGTACTCCTATGAATGGTATTTTAGGTACTCTGCAGTTACTGCAAGAGCAACCGATGAATGATAAATCAACAGACTACTTAAAAAAAGCACTCTACTCTACTCGCTCATTAACCACTATTATTAACGATATACTGGATTTTTCTAAAATCGAAGCCGGTAAACTTTCTCTTGAGCAGAAGGTGTTTGAGCTGGACGAATTAATTCATCATTTAGAGTCTGATTTATTAGTACCTGCCCAAGAAAAGAATATTTATCTAAAATTTAAATCAACGATTCATCATAAATACTGGCGTGGTGATGCTGTAAGAATAAGGCAGGTGTTTTTAAACATAATATACAACGCAATTAAGTTTACACACAAAGGAGGTGTAACGGTTGAGTTTAAACTAACTGACGATAAACAAGTTTGCGCTATTGTTTCAGACACAGGTATTGGTATTCCAAAAAATGTTGTAAACAGGCTCTTTGAGCGATTTGAACAAGCAGAGTCTTCAACCACGCGTGAATATGGTGGAACAGGGCTTGGATTGCCAATTACGAAGTCGCTAATAAACCTTATGAACGGTGACATAAAAGTAACAAGCGAAGAAGGTGTGGGTAGCCAGTTTTATGTATACCTACCGTTAGAACAAGCTGACAAGATACCAAGCACTGATAATACTGAAAATTTAGATTTTCCCGATCTAAGTAATAAAGTTATTTTGATTGCTGAAGATAATAAAATTAACCAAATAATTGTGAGCTCTTTTCTTGAGCCTACAGGTGCTAAATTAGTCATTGCTAATAATGGTTATGAAGCAATAGATTTATACAAAAAGCTATCACCTCATATAATTTTAATGGACATACAAATGCCAAAAATGGATGGCTTTGAAGCGTGTAAAGCCATAAAAAAGATAGATGCATCACAAACAGTCATTGCACTTACAGCCAATGTGCTCTCTGAACAAAAGCAACTTTATGAACAGTTTTTTGATGGGTACGTATCAAAACCTATTGAAAAACAAAAACTAATAAACGCATTACATATTAAAAATGGCTAAAGCCGAAATACCTTAAAAACTGACATATTGGGTATTAAATGGTTATATAAATACTTATAAAGTATTTTTTACAAAAGCACATAAGCAAATTAAAGGGGGAGTATGCTTAGATTATTTAGTTTATATTTATGTATATTGTTGACCCTATTGTCTTTTAGTACATTAGCTCAATCGCTCAATGATGAACAAATTAAAAAAATTGGGCCAGCTATTTGGCAACAAGTTAATATAAAGTCACCTGTTTCGGGTGAACAAATAATCAGTGCATATCAAAATAAGCAAAGCCCTCTTGTTTCTTTATCTGAAATGCGTGGACCCGCTGTTGCTAAAATACCACTGTCGACTCTGAATGAAGAACGCTGGTTTGTATTACCCCAAGCAAACTACCTAGATGGTGGTTTTGCTTATTGGCAAGATACACAGGGAATTCGTTTAATTGCTGATTTTTCTCAGGGTAATTTGTCGCAGTCAGCAATTATAATGCATGGACAAGCGTTTCAATTAAACCTAGAAAAAAATTCTCAAGGCGTACTGTGGCTTTATTTAAATGCACGTCATTACGCCAAACCAGTGAGTGTAACCTTTTTAGATGAGCCTACATTTATATACCAGCAGTTTTTTATAAATTCACTCAGTATAATGTCCATCACCATTATGCTCACCCTTGCCTGCATGGCATTCATTCTTTATTTAAAAACAGGTCAAAACGTTGCGTTATATTGTGCAGGTTATATTGGCTTACACGGAATTGGTTGGGCGTTTGCGGCTGGGGTTTTTGGCGTGTTTTACAGCTTTAAAAGCATAAACTCACATTATTTTGGTATGTATATTTTTTCGTTTGCGATATCTTCAGCCAGCGCCTTTGCCTATTACTTATTTAATTTTCATACGGTTGAAAAAACACGAATAAGCCAATTTTTAAAGTATTTTTCTTATGTCGCTTTTATTAGTGGCTTTATAAACCTAGTACTACCCTTTCATTGGGTATTTTATTTAGCACACACTTTAGCAGCAATATGGGTGGTACTAACGTTAGTGCTCGGCTTTAAAATGTTGAGCTTAAACGATTTTAGAGCAAAGTACTTTTTAACCGGTAATATTGTTTACAGCCTATCACTTGTTGTCTTTATTTTATCTCACCTTAATTTATTCGTAACGGCTTCAGCTGAACTTTGGGTGCTTGTTGCCCTCGCGATTGATTGTATTTGTATATTACTTTCATTATCCGAATGGCTGAAAATAAAGCAAAACGATTATATTAACGCCCTTGAGCAATCCCGTATTGACCCACTTACAAAAGTAGGCAATCGTTTACTACTACAAGAAAAGCTAAATTCCATAGGCCATTATTATTTAATAGGATTTATTGACTGCGATGGTATGAAATCAATAAACGATCAACTAGGGCATGCCAGTGGCGACAAACTACTTATCAATGTCACTGAATTAATTAAAAAAGAACTGGCCAACCTAGGAGATGTGTATAGAACTGGAGGCGATGAGTTTATATGTTTGTGTTGTGCCTCGTCGTTAAACGAGCTAGAAAAATTGGCAGACAACACATCTAAAGCACTTAATAAAGCGCATATTCAACTAAAGCAAACGTGGCCGCAATCTGGTTTAAGCTTTGGCATTGCTAGCAGCAGTGAGTGCACAGATTATAAAGCATGTTTTACTTTAGCTGATGAAAGAATGTATGCGGCAAAATATGCTCGTAAAAATAATACACCTACTAAGCACAATACCACTCAGCAGATTTAAAGCACAAAAAAGGACGCCCAAAGGCGTCCTGATATTGAATGATGGTGGGGATTTAAAAATCTTTATTAATCTAGCCAGCTTTCAATAGCAACCAGCTCATTAATACTTCCATTATGAGGATTATATATCCATTCCTGATCAAATACTTCTCTGAGGCGTTTACTTAGGTAACAGTTACCCACCACTAAAGAAAAAAACTTATTTCCGTTCAGCTTTAAAGCGGATATAGCCTCTATTTGCGACGTTGGTAGTCCAACCATTATAAAATCAGAAACGATAAGTAAATCAGCTTTGTTATAGGTGTTTTCTGTCATTAAATTAACTGCATGCCTAATAGCTGGTCCTACATCCGTTCCACCATAAAACGACATTGACAAAAAGTCCGTCAACTTTTCTAAACTAAACCCTTTGGATAAATCCAAGGTATTAATCGAAGTAGAAAAGTTAATAATATAGCAATCTCTATTTTTAGCTTGCGCTTTTAGTGACATAACTAAGGCAACGGCTTTTGCAACAGTTTCAGGCGTTCCTCGCATTGAACCACTGGTATCAATGCAAATAACTAAAGGGCCTTTTTGCTCATCTTCATTAATGGTTTGTTCTTTTTCTACTTCATGTTCCTCATCAATAAATTGCTGCCCCGACATTTCAAAGCACATCAAAGAAGATTCAACATACTTAAGATCAAATAAAATTGATGTGTCCTCGTCGCTTAATAGCGCTAATTCAGAAGGTAGTGCATGCTCAATATCTTTAGATATTTTAATACCTACTATTTCTTCTTTAGAGTTAAAATCAATTATGGGAGATTTTTGTATATAAGAATGAGTAACTGTTTCTATTATTTCACTTTTTTTAACTTGGTTAATACGACCTAACAAGTCTAATAGCTTTTTAATTCCTGCATCACTATGAATTCGTTCCATTAAGCTTTTAACTTTAGCTAAATTATTTAGCCTTAAAGAACCACTAGAAAGGTCAAGTAAAATGCCTGGCTCAATACCTAGCGTACATAATAAAGTAAGCATTTCGTCAATAAGCTTTAATTTTTTAGCTAAGCTTTTTAAAAACTTTTTTCTTAATAAAATTATTTGCTCTAGTTCCCACTGTTCATATAGTGAACATAGTAACTTTTGCCACTCCTTTGCCAATAAATTAGCAGAAGTGGCTAAATCACTAGCAGCTTTAACGTTCTTACTTTTTGACGCAACAGCCTCATTTTTGAGGTGAACTAAATCTGTATCCCAAAAGTCTTGGTTGTAATTAACGTCGCTTTTTAGACACAAAGCTTTGTATTTATTTAACGCAAGTTCATATTTTCTAATAGTTAAGCTATCAAAGTTTAAACTATTAAAAACATCCAACTCATTTTGAGCATCGTAATAAGGGTACTCTAATAAGCAATGCCGGTTCGTTTTATCGGCCCAATTTTTTAAGCGTTCTTCTACTTGTAATGCTAAGTTGGGCGCTTGCTCAAATACACCTTGGTAATCGTTACATATTTCAGCTAGCATAGTGGTTGCATGTTCATCAACTTTACGCACTACATAACCCTTTTAAACGGTCACAATCTTTAATTCTTAACTTCAAATTACTTATTTGCTGATTAATGCCATTTAGCGCTATATTGCATGATTGTTCAGACACAAATGGTGAGTACAAGCTAGACACATACTCTGCTTGCTTAGCCTCACATAATTCTAAAGTTGTCCTCAAGCTCTGTGTAAGCTTGTTAACTTCAGCTTTTAAAGCATTAATTAAGCGATTATTTACGTTTTGTTTCTTTTGCCCTTTTTTATATAGAATCTTTGGTGTTACATGGGCTGTAGAGTCATATCGTCCCTCTAATCCAGTAATTTTAACTTCGCAACTACCTTGACCATCAAACGTACATGTATAAGTTTCAAGCTCATTACCATTCGCATCAAAAGGGTTAAAGGTGTCTTTACTCTTCATTTTATTAATAGGGATATAAAAAGTTCGTGTTGTTGTTTTTGTATCTGATGCATAGTATCCCCCTCTATATGAAAATACTTGTTTCACTTGATAGTGCTCTTTACCATTAATATCATGTGTTTCGTACACATCTTTTTCATGAAAAATCTCATTAGTAATCTCTTTATCAAGCGCATCTTTTTTTCTATCAAGCTCAGCTAAGCTTAACTCTGGTGAAAAACCAGATTCTTCTATTGCACTGTTTACTATACTCTCAACATCTTCGCGATTATTATCGGTGGTCCAAAGGCAATAACGTAATAATAAAGCATCGCTGTGGTTAGTTTGTTTGCGGTTATTAAAAAATGCCGAGGCTTTTAGCAATTGTGCGGCTTTTTGCCATCGTCTGTCTGATACATAAACACCAAGCTCTACAAATTGATCCGACAGTTCTTTTCTTATTAAATGAATTATTGTTAACGTATCTTGTGAAAGTTCAACCGTATCAATTTTTTTAAGCCAGCTAGCCCATTCATTATTCTTAACGACTACCTCATCAGTGACTTTAATTTCAGCATGGGTTGGCTTACTACTAATTAAGCTTTCAAAGTTTTCTTTTATTTCAATAGGGCCAACCATTAACCTAATAATAAAACGATCATATAAAGCATCTAGGCCTTGGTTTTCTTCAGGTGTTTCATTTGATGCTGCAATTAGGGCTTTTAAAGGTGCTTTTTCAAGCTCTTGCCCATTTTTGTAAATCCCTTCATTTATAAGTGTTAATAAACTATTTAATATTGCAGGGCTCGACTTCCAAATTTCATCTAAAAACGCAAACTCTGCTTTAGGCAAATAATTTTCAGTTTTACGTGTGTATTGATCTTCTTTTAACGCTTTAATCGATACCTGCCCAAACACCTCTTCTGGTGTACTAAAACGGTTCATTAAATATTCAAAATAAGGCGGGTTATCAAATGCTTTAGCAATACGTCGCGATATCAAACTTTTAGCTGTACCTGGTGGGCCATATAAAAATGTATTTTGCCCAGTTAGTGCGCCAAGTAATGCAACCGGGATTATCTCCTCACGCTCATGCATTCCGACCGAAATTTGATCAATTAATTTTTTTATTCTTGTTTGTAAACTCATTACTTATTCCTTTAAATTACTACTAATGCTTTGTCTGTTGCTTGTGCAAGCGCTTTAAAAAAGCGCAAACACTTTTCAAGCTCATCTTTTTTAATTATTTGTGGTTGAGTTGTATCAAGCTGTGCGCGGTGTACGGCTTCCCCTCTTTTCGAAATCCACTTATTTAACTGCTCTCTGGCATCTTTTGGTAGTACATTAGGCCATGACCATTGCTCAGTAATATCTACTCCAAAAAACTCTTCAAAAAGCTTTTTGGTTTTATTTGAATTTGGATTATGAAAAAACTTTAAACGCTCATGCAATTGTTTTTCTGCAAAGTGACCAAATTGAGAGCCTTTAATTAAGCTAAACTTGGCATCAAAAATTTCAGTTACCACATCTTCAACATAGGTTTCCCATGCGGTTAGCGTCATTATTAAGCTCGCTTTTTTTAAAACATCATATGAGCATAATTCTGGATGGTTATTTAACGTTTCAAAGCATGCTAATAGTTGTTCTGCTTCAGATAGGGCTCTGTTAAAATTTTGTAATGAGAGGGTCATTTTCTTCCTTAAATATTTAACTAACAATCAGGTGTTTGTTAGTACTGCTTTATTTTTTGTAATGCTATACAAAAATTTATAAAAATATAATTTCACAAGCTTGTGAAAATTTAATCTAGCTGGCTTTAATCTTTTTTATAATCACTAAAATTAATGATATTACTGGTATCAACTATTTCGTTTGATGACTCATCAACTAGTTTCTCTGAGCTGATAAGCCCTTGGCAGTAAGTGAGTAGGCGCTCTATAGGTATAAACTTCTCTTTTCGGCCAGTGGTTTTATTAGTAATACGTTTAGGTTGGGTGTTTAAATAAATAGCTAACTCAATGGCAAGGTCTTTAGGTAAATCATAAAGCCCCTCTTCTTGTAGTGTTTGAGTAACCCAAAGTGCGGCATCGCTAATATGGCCGCTTATACTTAAATCGGTATTTTTAACCCAGTGCGGGGGAAACTCTATTTTAGATAGCTCACTTAACAGCACCGCTATATTGCTGCGTGGTATTAGCTGATACACCTCAAGCGTTTGTGCCATCATTAATTGCCACTCATATTCTAAGAGTTGAGTTAACTCCTGTTGCGATAGCTTTAAACTAACCGGTATAAAAAACGTAAAACGGCTATTCGCCTCACAAACAATGATTGTTTTTTCACGAGATTTATAGCTGTTATCAATAATCTGTAATTGCCAGTTAAAATTATCGCCGTCACTGATTAGGGTATTTACCCCCGCTTGTTTACCGAGTTCATGTGGCAAGCGAGGTAAATCAGCTTTTAGGTATTTATCAAGTGCGTTTGAGGCGCTAAGTTTGAGTTTCATCATTTAATATGCAATATTTCGCTTTCCCACTTTTCACAACTTTATCAATCCAATCCAAAACTTCTTTAGCTTCACTCTCACCACATAAACTTATGCTTAATTTATCAGCTTGTGCACCTTGAGTTACAGCTTCAGAAAAACCATGCCCCCCTTTAATAGCCCCAAAAGAAGTAATAATATAACGGTCATGAAAAAACCTTTCAGGCACTATAACTAATTCAAAACAGGGTAAATTTGTGTATTTATCTCGATATTGTGCAGCAAAACTATGCTCGGGATTCGCAGTCTGAATACTCGTAACCAACTTTATAGATGATATGCAAGAGGAACTGTTCGCTTCACCTAAAATTTCATCTAGTACTCTATTCTCTGCGAGACGGAAATACTGATCAACAATTGTTATAATGCCACCTAACTTCATCAGTGGTTTTATTATTGAAGTAATAGCTACTACATTTTTATCAACTGTGATAGTTGGACTTATCAACCAGCTCTCATTACTTTCTAAAATGTCATTATAATTAATAGCACCCTGAAAGTTTTCAGAAATTATATTTTGAAACGGTGCTAAGGCTATTTGTTTCTCACACCAACTATTCCAGCAAGGGTCAATAGAATCTTTGCGGTACTTCGGTAATAAAATAAAGCGATTGATTTTTTCCCTCTGAAGCTTATTCAAGTAATTTGTTATAGATTTCCTTTGTACAGGTTTAAGCTGTACCGAATTTTTTGCAGCTTTAAATGCTTCTTTAGCCCAAGGCTTAACAGGGGCAACTATATAACGACCCTTCTCAAAGCCAAACTCAGTTTTTAATAGTCCGTAATAATGGAACTCCTCTAGACAGCGAGGATCGAAGGCTACTTCTTGATACATCAGAATAACTCCTCATCTCGTTCATCAAAAAAGCCACCAGGCCAATCTTTTTCAAAGTCACCATCAGAGGTTATATCAAGCTTTTTGACTATGGCTCCTTCTTCTGACTTAGACAAAGAAATCACACTAATATCATTGGGTAAAACCGGTACTTGACCAACCGGTAATTTGCCTTCCGAGCTTTCTCTAACTCTTCGTAATAACCTTAATATTAAATGTTCACTGTGTGTTTCTATTAAAAAGCTCGCTTTTGAGCTTTTCTGAATAAGTAAATCGCCTAATTGAACTTGCAATCTAGGATGAATATGAAGTTCAGGCTGCTCTATTGCAATTATGCCTCGCTTAACATAGTGTGCTGCGACTAAAAGTGGAGTCAACTGTGATATACCAACCCCTACTTCGGTAGGCCAAACTGGTATTCGTGAATTTATATCCCATAAAAAAGGGGTAACTGCTTTAGAGTGATATTTTTGCTTAATGCTAGATTGCTCTAAGTCAGCAGTTAATGGATCGGACTCCAACATCAATCCCACACCGGTACTTAATTTATTATTACTTTTTAACCAGTCATCTACCTGCTTGTTTAGCTTTGCATCATTTCTAGCCAATAAATCCCATGCAGCTCTTCCATCATACCAATGCTTTTGCTCTGTATTTGAGTAAATATTAAAGTTTTGATCTGGAACTACCCGCAGTGGTCCGATATTAACACTCTCAGATAACAACCCGCACAACATATCTAAAGGAGCTATAAATAATTCGGTTAAGCATGCCGAGAGCTGTTGATTATGAAAGTAATCACCGTTTATGCCTATTTCAGGCTCAGTAATAGCGAGCTCTAGTTTTTGACCTAAAGGAGGAATACCAAGTTTGCTATGCCCTAAATAAATTGGCTTTATAGCCGCATCATCATTTGAATAAAACTCCATTTCTAAAAGGCCAGGTGTTTTATGCAATAGATAGTGATGCATAGCCGAGACAAAGCCATCTTCAGAAATTCTCTCCTGCTCTATATCATTGTTATATATATTATTTAATAAATGAGGATGGATCAGGTCAAATTCACTAATTAGATTATCAATATAAAAAGATTGATCTGAGGGCTGTAAAGCTACATGTTTTAAATTAAGCTTTGAGATCGTCGTCTTAAAATCTTTTGATTCTGTACTCATTTCACCTAAAAGCTCACCGTCACCAAAAACTGTATAAGACTTTAGATATGCATTTTGCTTTTGATGAGACCAACTTATAACAAACTCTAATTCCAATTTTTCAACTTGTTCTTGAACCGAAGCTAATACAAATAGCGGATCGTCATCACTTATATTGCCTTTATCAATAAGAGATTCAACCATTTGGGTTGTTTCGGTTAAATACTCAACACCAATAGCACCTTGCTTATCTAATTCAACATTAATTGTGATGTCTTTTTCTAAGTCTTTACCATTTACTAAAGCAAAAAAACCATCAATGTACTTACCTTTAATAGCACTTATCTGATTTGGATTAGTAATTTTTTTAGTTAATAGTTGATGTAAATAAAATAAAGCCATTAAAACAGAGCTTTTACCTACACTATTGGGACCAAATAATAAAGTAACAGGCGCGAACTCTATTGTTTGCTTTTCTTTAAATGAACGAAAGTTAGTTAATGATAATTTACTTATTCTCATGGCTTTTCCTTAACCCAATAATAATTATTTCAGTAATACTGATTTTTCAATATTGCCTTCATTATTAAACTTGATGCTCATTCTCAATTCATCCTGTTTGAATATTTCAAGATGCTGCTCAATTGCTTCTTTTTGTTGAGCCATTAAGTTTAAATCACTAAGTAATGAGTGTGAGATTAAAGTAGCTGTATTATTTATATTTTCAGATCGCGTCTCCAGAGTTTCTGAAGAATTAAATAGCGACCCTTTATCTTGAAAATATTGAATAGATTTATTTCGGCATGCAACTACATACTTTTCAACTAATACTTTCCAATCGGCTTCTTTAATATCCATCCTTGTATATTCAGTATTTTGGGGATCTAAATAACCAAGAATAGCGATAGACATATTGTTAAATTTCATTAATAAATCGTAATCTCTACCAATAGATTCGACTTGTTTTACTCTTTTTTTAAAATCTGCATAAGTCGAACTTGTACCAAAATTATCGGCGTCATCCAGACCTTCAATTTGGCTTATTAAATATTTAAATTTATCAAATACCGATGAAACCCATACATGAGAGTCTTTAATGTTAGCTTCTATGTTAACTTTAATTGAACTGCCTAAACTGTCAGGGTTATTGTTCTTTTCGATAAGTGCTGCAACTTGTTCATAATATGAAATAGCGCCTTTGATTTTACCTGTATCTAATACCTCTAAATGTTTACTAATATCACCCAATGAAGAGTTAATAGCTTTTAAATTTTTGCTAATATCAGCTAAATGAGATTGTGCAACTGCAATGCTCGCTATATGAAAAGCGCCTGCCGCAAATTGTTTTACTCTTCCCCCCTCAACAATACGACCTTTGCCCACTATTTTTTTTGTATTAACATCAATTACATCAGCTAGTCTCTCGTTGGTCTTTGTGGTCATAATTGTATATTTACCAGCATCTAAACCTTTTTGTATATCCGCTTTAAACGCCAATTCAATTGTCCTATTAGGTATAGACATACCTGCTTTTGTTGCATCAGTTAAAAAGTGAGTTGCCCAACCATTCATCGCGCTGTCATTAGTAATATCAACAGAGTTTGTAGGAAGTTTATATATTTCGTGAGCAGTAATTATATTATTTCCTGATGAGTCCATTACTTTAAAATTAGAAGCAATACTTTCATCTTGCCCCTGTTTAAAATTATCTACATCATCCGAAGCTAATTTCAGGGCACTTTCTCTTTTCGCTTCTTCTTTATCGGATTTATAAGACTTAAGTTTTTTATTTTCAGTGATTAAATAAATCATTAAAAACAAAGAAACTATCGAAATAGCCACAATAACAATTACATAAATATTCATAAAAATCCTTTAGTGTATAAATGAATCAAACTCTACAGTTCGCCTGCAAAGGCTTTTTGGCTTAGTGAGTTAAATAATGAATTTCCACTCCCTTTATGTTCTGATAACTCCTTACTCAATCCATTCAATCGCCTAGCCATAGAATCGTATTTAACTTGAAGATTCAAAGGGACTAAGGGAACTGGGATACCTTTTACAATTCCCATATTTAATCCAGCCATAATTGCACCTTTTGTATTAGTTGCTAAATATTTCTGACAGTCTGGATGATATAAAAAATATGAATGTAGGAAACTAGATAAGCATTTATCTTTATCTAAAGTGATACAGCATATGTGTTTAGTATTAATTGAAGTAGGTATATCTTCAGGTACAACTGCACATCGGCCACAAGTGCCCATAATAGTTATAATTACATCATCAGGTTTGACTGTATATCGCTTTAACTGCTGATACTTTTCTTCTGTGATGAACCGCTGTTTTCCCCACTTAAACTTATTTTCAACTGCGTTATCAATACCTAATACTGCAATACCTTTTTCAACAAACTCACTATGCAATAACTGGCTACCGAATGGCCCTGTTCTCATACTCCCTTTTATACTTTCAGCTACTTTTTCAACAGTAGTAATTTCCCAACCTTTCGTCTTAGGATCACCGAACATATCTAGAAAGACGCTGCGCAGGAAGTCGTCGGCGAGTTGGATGGCTTGTTGGCGTTTGTGGCGAATGGCATCGGCTTTATCTAAAATCGCTGCTATGCGTTTTTGTTCTTCGAGTGGTGGTAGTGGGATTTCCTGCCTCGAAATAGTTTGGTGCCCTAAGTGCTTTTGAATTCCACCTTTCATCTGTTTTTGCAAAAGACTTTGAAACACATTTGATGACAACATCATGTACAAGTAATCACGATCAACTGAGTTATTATCAAAAGAAATTTTGAAAAGGTTATTACTTAATATTCCATCTTTTCCTTTAAATACTCGGCCTGGACTACCAGTATTTGCCATAACTAAGTCATTAGAAGTTACTTTCTTGTGGTCGAATTCATCATCTACAAAACTTAATTTTTTCTCACTCATAAAATCAGCAATGTACAAATACCTATAGCCCCCCTGGTAAGGTTCTTCTTTAGTATTAGCTTTTGTGATTTGTACTCCTTGAGTAGTTGTACAAATATCACCTAGTTTTACCAACGACCAACTCACAGCATCGCCTCCAGCTCTTTTAGGTCTGCCAATATTTCATTTTCCAACGACACCAACTTACCAAGTATTTCTTTTGGCGGATCGTAGCTTTCTTCTTCGTATACCACTTCTTTATAGCGGTTGATTGAAAGGTCGTATTTGTTGCTGGCTATGTCGTCTTTACTTACCCAAAACGCCTTTTGAGTTTTATCATTTTTATTACTTGTCGCCTGTGCTTTATCACGGGCTTTAAATTCGCTGATTAGGCTTGGTAAGTCGTTGGCTTTTATAGGGGTGCGTTTGTCATCAAGGCTAAAACCATCGGCTTGTACGTCGTAAAACCATACATGATCAGTGCTGCCACCTTTCGTAAAAATTAATATAGCGGTTGATACACCAGCGTAGGGTTTAAACACGCCACTTGGTAGTGAAATTACCGCTTCTAATTGGTTATTATCTACCAGCATTTGGCGCAGTTGTACGTGCGCTTTTGATGAGCCAAATAATACGCCGTCGGGCACGATAGTGGCAGATTGACCGCCTATTTTTAGCATACGCTCAATAAGGGCAACAAACAGCAGCTCAGTTTTTTTAGTTTTTACTTTGCGTAATAACTCGGGGCATACGTCTTCTTCGTCTAGGCTGCCTTTAAATGGCGGGTTGGCGAGTATTATGTCGTAGCCTTCTTTAGCCTTTTGCGGGTAGTGCTCTTTAAAGTTTTGGCTTAGGGTATCTTGATAATGAATGCCCGGTTGTTTAATACCGTGCATTACTAGGTTCATGGCAGCTACGCGTAGCATGGTGGCGTCAAAGTCAAAGCCATTGAACATGTGAGCATCTATGTGGCTGCGCTGCTCTGGGGTTATTAAATCGCCTGAGTAAAGTAAGTTCTCAAGCGGTTTGCCGCTGTCGTCAAGTTGTACGTTGCCATCTACATCAAGCACAGGCTCGCGCTCTACACCCTCGGCTGATGTGTATTTTTGCAATAGGTATTCGTAACTTACCGATAAAAAACCACCGGTGCCGGTTGATGGGTCACAAATTTGGCTAGTAACATCTGGGTCCATCATTTCGACCATGGCGCGTATAATATGGCGCGGCGTTCTAAATTGGCCGTTAATACCTGCGGTGGTGAGTTTACTCAATAGGTATTCGTATAAATCGCCTTTGGTGTCTGAGTTTTCAAGCGGTAAGTCGTTTACCATTTCAACCGCTTTTACCAATAGGCTTTGCTTTTGAATCATTAATTGCGCGTCTTTCATAAACTCGTTAAATATCGCGCCTTCTGGCGATACATCGCCTGAGGTTTTTGAAAAGTACGGAAACAGCTCATCTTTAACCAGTTTGTATAACTCTTCTGCGCCTAAATGGCGCAGGTTTTGCCAACGAATGTGTTGTTCGGCGTCACTAAAGCGGCGGTTAAACGGCTGCTTAGTACGTGCGCTGCGTTTTTCGTCGGCTTGCTCGTTCATGTCGAGCATACGGGCGTACATTAAAAAAGTAATTTGCTCTACGACGGTAAGCGGGTTAGTGATACCGCCTGTCCAAAATTCTTCCCATAGTTTGTCGATTTTACTTTTTAAAGGTCCGGTTATCATTAATGTGTATCCTAGTTATTGCTGTTTAAGCGCGGTGTAAATTACGCGCTTATAAAATTAAAGGTGTATTTGCTTTTCAACGCTTTGGGCTTTGCTGCCTAGTTTTACATCAAACTGCTTAATAAATTGCTCTATTACGTCGGCTTGTTGCTGGCTAAATACGCCATCGAGGCCCATGTCGTGTATTTGTGTAAAAGGTGCATCGTAAAGCTGGGCTATTTCAATAGCGCCGTGGCGAATTAAGTGGTTTTTTAACATACCAATAAAGCGCTGTTGTTTGGCGTTTACATGAGTGTGTATTTGCTGCACAAAGGCAGTAAAGCTGTGCTCTATAGCGTTTTTATCCATGCCGACTATGGTACGCAATATTTTGTCGAGCGTCGCGGTTGATTCAGGAAAAAACTCTTTTAATGTATTTAAATCAACACTTGGGTTTTGCGTATGCACTAACGAGCTTAATTGCGCTAAGTCGGCTTCGGTTACTTGTTCGCCGTTGCGAATTTTTTTAAGTACGCTGTCGGTTTCAAATAACGGGGTGAGTGTTTTTTCTACCTCTTGGCGGTATATTTGATAATCAATAGAGACTATTTTTGTAAGCCTATCAGCTTCGTGTATTTGGTTTTCGTCTTCAGTTATATCAAGTACAAAATCACGTGTTGGTGGCTTCACGCTTTTATTACGCAGGTGAATAATACTGCGTAAATTAATGCGGCTTTGCTCAAGCGCTGCATGGGTTAAATACTGCCAATATTGCTGTGTTTGTATTTCTTCTATTGCAGGTGCTTTGCTACGCACTTCGTTTAGGTGCATTTGAAGCGATTCAACCTTGTTCATTACACTTTGTTTAGCTAAATCAATTTGGTTTTCATCGGTAAATATTAGTGTTTGGATAGTGGTTAGCTCTAAATCGAATTTATACGCTTCACTTTGCCCCATTATGTTACGCCATTGCATAAGTGGCGCGACTTTTTCAAGCAGATCGCTTACTGTTTGCGGTGCAAATTGATTAAGACGTTTAAAATCCTTACAGGTTTCGACCACTAGCCAGTTATCGCGCACCGATATTGATTCCATTGGCAGTAAGCAAATATCGTCGTGAATTAATTTAATTGTTTGATCAAACACATCCATATTTGCTTTTTTGAGGGCCGTTTGTGCAAGGGTTACCCGCGCTTCAAATAGTTTTTGCAGTAACGATTTTGCTTGTTTTACGTCGTCTTCTTCTGGGTTTTCGTCAAAGTATTCAAAGTTTGCCCAGTGATCGAATATTAAAAAGTGAGTTTTGTGCTGCCCTGGTCCGTATAAGTTTTCGCATAAGCGTGTGCCACGGCCAATCATTTGCCAAAACTTTACTTTTGATTTTATGGGTTTGGCAAATACAAGGTTTACGCATTCAGGCACGTCTATGCCGGTGTCGAGCATATCGACCGACACTGCTATACGCATGCTGTTTTCGTCGCTTGATTTAAAATCGTCTATTAGCTCTTCGGCCCGTTCGTACTTTGAGTGAATAACGCGGCAAAAATTAGCACCATGCTGCGGGTAAAGCTCACTAAATAACTGGGCCATTAATTCGGCATGAGCTATGTTACGAGCGAATATGATTGTTTTACCGGGCAGTTGGCCGTCTTTATCGCGCAGACCTTTCTCCATTAAGTTACGAAGTATGAGCCTGTTGGTGTCTTTATTTTTAATGGCTTCGTCTATTTGTTTTGCGTCAAAGTCGAGCTCGTTAGGGTCAATGCCTTGCTCTTCTAATTGGGCTATTTGCTCATCGGTTAGGTTGTCTTTTTTAATGCCTTCGCGCAAAAACTGTGTGGTGTAACTTACAATTTTGTAAGGGACTAAGTTACCTTGCTCTATGGCGTCTTCAAGTGGGTAGTTGGCTGTGGGTAGTTTGTAATCGCAACCAAACAAATCACACGTTGAGCGCGATACCATTTCTACCGGAGTGGCGGTTAAGCCTACCTCGAGTGCATCAAAGTACTTAAAAATATCACCATATATATTGTAAATTGAACGGTGGGATTCATCAGCTATTATTAGGTCAAAATAGCCTACGTCGTACTTGTTCATTATGCGTAGCATACCTGGGTACGTTGCTATAAACACCCGCGCGCTGGCTGCTGTGTTTTTAGCGCTTTTACCAACAATATGTACTGGCTCTTTGGTGAATTCGGTAAAGGCATTACCCGCTTGTTTACGTAGTTCTTTTCGGTCACATAAAAATAGTACGCGCTTAGCCCAACCTGCATCGAGCAGCCGTTTAGCAAGGGCAATAGATACGCGTGTTTTACCTGTGCCGGTTGCTTGAACTATAAGGGCTTTGCGGTGTTTATCACTAAAACGCTCACACACTCGGGTTATGGTTTCCATTTGATACAAACGCCCTGCCACAGCAGTATCTATCGGCGTTTTATTTAAATCTTTTTTAAGTGTGCGCTGCTTTATTAAGTACTGAAGGGAATCTTTTGAGTAGTAACCGTATAAACCACGGCTATTATAGCCTTGCGTGTCGTCGAGAATTTTTATATCCCAGCCGTTTGAATAAAAAATAATAGGGCGTTGGTCATATTGCTTTTCGAGCGCATTGGCATAAAGCGTTGCTTGTTGGCGACCTTTTTCGATATTTTCGCGAGTGCGTTTTGCCTCTATTACCGCAAGTGGTTTACCGTCGTCATCCCATAAAACGTAGTCAACATAGCCTACGCCTGTTGTTGTAGGTTGGTCTGTTACTTTTACTTCTTTGCCTACGTCTTCTGTTGATTCGTCATCAAGTGCTACATTCCACCCTGCATTACGTAAATCTAAATCGATAATGCGTTTACGGGTTTCATCTTCGTTAAAGTTAAAACTAGAGTTAACAATTTGCTCATTGCGGGTTTTAACCTGAGCCAGCTTTTCAGCATCAATAGTTTGTTTTAGTTTTGCTGCTTGCTGCTGTGCTTGTTTTTGTGCAAGCTCTGCGGCTTCTAGTTCGTCAAGTGCGCGTTTTAAACGGGCCTGATTTTCGGCTAGCTGCTTGGTGAGTTGCTTGTTCTTTTTTACAAACTCGGCATCACTTTGGTTAGTAGGCTGTGTTTGCTCAGGCGCTTTAAACTCTGGGCACTCTTGTTGCGTGCCATTGGCATACGCCATAAATAAGTACGAGGCTACAAAGTAGCTTTCTTTTAATATCCAAATAGCTTGTTGTTGATCAACTTTGCCTTCGTGGGCTGCTTGATTACCACTTTTACGAATGGCGTGAAGTTTATCGGTAATTAAACGCGGTACGGCACTGGTAAAGTCGTCGGCGGTAAGTTTATCAAAAATGTTAGAAGTGGGTAAAACAGGTAAACTAAGTTCTTTATATAAGTAGCCTACTACTTTTTCGGCAAAGCAACGCAGCTTAACCAGTGAGCTTTGTGGATCGGTAATCGCATAGTCTTCTGCAAAAGCGGCTAACTGGTGTAGCTCTGGCCACTTAGATTGAATATGTTCAAAGTTCATTGATTGCTTCATTCCTGATTACTTCCTTATCAACTAATTTACCATGCGTTATTATTTTTATGCGTTTGCAAGCTTGCGAATATTAAGCCGTTATATTTATTTTTATATTGTGTGTTACTGCGCTTAACCAGTAGCTTGTTTCAAAGCTTTGGTTATTAGAATCAATCGCTATTTTTTTAGCAAGCTCGTTTGGTAACACCTTATTTATTTTACTATTTATGCGGCTACGCGTTTGTTGCACAAAGGTTTTTTCCATTACTTTTAAATTACTGTGTAAACCGTCTCTAAAATCTTCGGGCTCTATGCCAAACGTATCACGAAATATACGTAAATCACTGCTATTTTGCTGTAAATGTATGAGGTACTCTTTGCTGTATCGCAAAGACTCTTCAAAATCACGACCCACCACTAGCTTTTTATGTTCACTTTGGCTGTATTGGTTTAACCATAAATAGAAGGCAGTTTCTTTTGCGGTAAGTTTAATTTCGATACCTGCAAAGGTGAGCGTTTTTGCTTTTGCGTTTACTTCAAGGGTTAAATCTTTTTTATGCGCTGAGTTTAAGCTTGCTACTGTTTGGCTAAACGATGCACTTTGCATATTTGCAATGAGGGTTTCGTCGATAGATTGGCGCATTCGTACAAAGGGTATTTCGGCAAGGGTTACATTTGCATTAATACAGTTTACTTGCGTGCCATTTTTACCATCAATAATGTGGTCGTAAGGTGTTGGGTAGTAAAAGTCTCTAACAAATTCAAATTCGTTATTCACAAATACATGACTGAGCGAATCTTGCTCACGGCCTAATAATGACATGGCATAGCCTAAATAAAACGCCATTGTTTTACGTCCACCTGCAATGGATGCATGAATACTAATATCGTTTTTATTGGTAAGTTCAAACACTTTACGCGTAATAAAGTCGGCCATGTAGGTTTGTTCTATTTCAGATTTAGCATCATTAATAGGTTGGCCTTTGTCATCTTCTATTAGCCAAATATTTTCATCGGGGAGTTTAATATCAGGAAGTTTATAATCTGCTATTAATTTAGCTAAATTACCTTGCTTAAATAATCCATCGGTGAGCATAGCCTTGGTGCTTTTTGTTGTAATAACAAAAATTTCTTCAGGCATAGGCTTACCCTGCTGATAAAGCGCAAAAAGAGTTTCGGTTAATACCTGCGGGCTTGCACCGGTAACTATTAGTAGTACATTCTTCATCAACGATCCTTTTGTATGAGGAATCTGCATAATACATAAATTACATAGTTAATGAAACTTGTTTGAGCTCAGTGGATTAGAGGCCTTATTTCTTGCCTTTAAGCTACGGTGTATAAACAACAGTAGCTTTAATTTAATAACTCTTTAATCAACACAGAACCCAGCTGGCGTGTATTAAACGGATTCCCGTTGCCATTTAAAATTGAAATCCCTAACTCTTTAGCAATATCACGCAAGTAAGGCTTACTGGGTGTTACAAGCTCGTCATTTAAAAACACTTCAATAGTGCCGTTTTCAAGCTCCACCAATTTGTAGTTATTCCATATAACTTCTTTTACATTTAATAATATACGTGGCTTAACTGGTGCGTTTATTAACTTACTCATTGTAATACAGCTTTTTCCCGTTACTGCATCACTCATTAGTTTTTTAGCTTCTTCAACGGGCGCATCTAATAAAGTTTCAACTTGCATCTCATCTGTATTGATTCTTAAAATAATTATACGATCAACCAAGTTTAGCGTATTAGTATTAAAGCTTATATGGCCACCTGTATGCATTCTACCTGTTGTTTTGACTGATATACGCTCGCCACTGCTTGATACAACATCGTACCCCGCCTGGTTAACCTCTGTTGCCATGCGTCCATTTGTTATAAGTGCGGCGTACAGCTCCCCAATTCTACCTGTTAAATGTCTAAGCTCTGTTGCAGGTACATCCCAACTTAACTCCCTTTCTAACCAGCTCATTACTTCACCCAGCGACTGAATGATTTGCATTTGTGTTAAAGCCATTTTATATCCTTATTTTTCTTCTAACCAACTTTTAAAAGGTGCTTATGTCCTGATACCGACAATGAACCTTGAGATGCCTTTGCTATATGCTCACTCCACCAGTTCATCAACTCTCTACGTTTTTCTATATATTCAGCTCTATTATAAGCAGAACGAACCTGGTTTTTATCTACATGTGCCAGTGCGGCTTCTATTATATCTGGATTAAACTCATGCTCATTTAATGTTGTTCTTCCAAGCGAACGTAAGCCATGGCTTACTAAACGGCCCTCAAACCCCATGCGTTTTAGAGCCATATTAGCTGTCTCATTGTTGATATGGGTTCTCGGGTTTCTGTCTGACGGAAAAACAAAGTCTCTATGCCCTGAAATTGGTTTTATTGATTCTAATAACTCTATAGCTTGATTTGATAGAGGAATGGCATGCTCTCTGCGCTTTTTCATTCGTTCAGCTGGGATAATCCATAGTTTATTCTCAAAATCAATTTCATCCCAACGGGTACCGGCCGCTTCACCTGGGCGGGTAAGAGTATGTAACTGCCATTCAATCAAAAAGCGGGTTACTCGTTTAATTGACGCCGTTGCAAGCGTTTGCATCAATTCAGGCAGCTCTTCTGGTTTCAACGAAGGCATATTTTGTTTTTGCGGCTTTTTAAATGTTTCTTTTATTCCAGCAAGCGGATTAGCTTGAATATAACCACTATTAACTGCGTAGGTCATAACTTGGTTTAATCGTTGGCTTAAACGCTTAACTGTTTCTAGAGTACCTTTAGCCTCTATAGGCCTTAATATTTTTATTACTTGTGGTGCGTTAATTTTGCCAATAGGATATTTACCAATAACCGGCAGTATATGGTTATTTAATGATCGCCAAATATCTTCGCCATGAGCTTGCGTAAAATCAGGCTTTTTAACCTCAAACCACTCTAAAGCTACTTTATTTAGTGTTAACTCTTCTTGAGCCCGTTTAAAAGCTAAGGTTTCATCTCTATGCTCTTTTGGATCAGTCCCTAAAGCAACTAGTTCTCTGGCTTGTTGCGCTAACTTTCTGGCATTTACAATAGATACATCTGGGTACTTGCCTAATCCCATGTTGACACGCTTTTTTGTGATTGGATGGTAGTAATTAAAGTTCCAGAGCTTAGAACCACTCTTTCTAACTTTTACTTGTAAGCCGTTACCATCGGATAAAATTATATCTTTATCCTCTGCTTTTACTTTTTTAACGCTGTATCGGTAAGCTGCTTGGCTGATCTTGCCATAGAAAATGAATCCCACTCAAATTTAGTATTCTTTTATTATGGCAGCTTATTCAAGGAATACCATTTTAGATACTAAAGCTTTGAGCTTGGATGAAACAGCCTGGGACAGGGTAACACTCTAAGTCATTGATTTTGATTAGTTACAGACACAAAAAAGGACGTCCTGAGACGTCCTAATATTGAATGATGGTGGAGGAAGAGGGATTCGAACCCTCGTTAGGGATTAACCTAAACACACTTTCCAGGCGTGCGCCTTCAGCCACTCAGCCATTCCTCCACGGTGTTGCATAGCAACAGCGCGTTATAGTATGAAATAGGTTACGCAGGTGCAAGGCCTTTTTAAATATGTACTGTTGAATGGCTATTAATCGTGCAGTTATTTACTTTTTCAATAAAAAACGGCTAAACCATAAGGCTTAGCCGTTTTTTATATCAGTCTAGTTACTTTACATTTGCTAAAAACTATTTAGCCATACTCGCCGTAAAGTCTAGCATGCGGTTTAGTGACTTAAGTGCACCTTCACGCAAGTCCATATCTACAAATACCTCTTTACCTTGAGGGTCTATTAAAGCCTCCTCAATCGCTTTTAAGCCATTCATTGCCATCCACGGGCAATGTGCACAACTTTTACAAGAAGCGCCTTCACCAGCCGTAGGGGCGGCAAAGAACTCTTTCTCTGGGCATAGCTGCTGCATTTTATAAAAAATACCGCGATCAGTCGCAACAATAAACTTTTTATTAGGCATTGTTTGCGCTGCTTTAATCAGCTGGCTTGTAGATCCAACGGCGTCAGCAAGTGCAACTATTTCTGCAGGTGACTCTGGGTGAACTAAAACGCCAGCATCTGGGTGCAGTGCCTTAAACTCTTTCAATGCTTTAGTTTTAAACTCGTCGTGAACAATACATGCGCCATTCCACATGATCATATCAGCGCCGGTATTTTTTTGAATGTAGCTGCCTAGGTGTTTGTCTGGGCCCCAAATAATTTTTTCGCCTTGCTCGTCTAAGTGCTCAACAATTTCAAGCGCGCACGATGAGGTTACAATCCAATCTGCACGGGCTTTAACCGCTGTAGAGGTGTTTGCATACACCACCACTTTACGATCAGGGTGCTGATCGCAAAATGCTGAGAACTCATCAATCGGACAACCGATGTCTAGCGAGCATGTTGCTTCAAGTGTTGGCATAACAACCGTTTTGTTTGGCGTTAAAATTTTAGCAGTTTCACCCATAAAACGAACGCCTGCAACGATGATCATATCAGCGTCGTGTCTTGCACCAAAGCGCGCCATTTCTAAAGAGTCGGCAACGCAACCGCCAGTTTCTTCGGCAAGGGCTTGGATTTCAGGATCAGTATAATAATGCGCTACGAGTACCGCGTTTTTATCTTTAAGTAATTGCTTAATACGTGCTTTGTATTCGCCTTGCTCGTCGTTTGTTAACGGTGCTGGCTTTGGAGGGAAAATATAGCCTTCAGGCATAATAGTTTGCGCTAAACTCATGTTCTCGACCACTTATTTACAGTGTATAAATTACGGCGAATTATACGAGAATAAAAACATAAATAACAGCAAACTGCTTAAGCTTGTTTATAAAAAAAAGAATGGCATTTTAAAAAGAATGTAGCAGATGGTGGGTCATGATGGATT
>NZ_PNDV01000070.1:0-46630 GCF_005930865.1 Pseudoalteromonas sp. S554
AAAAATGCACAAAGAGAAGAGAGAGGAGTAAACGAGCAGCCAAAGCAAATTAGTATAAGTTATCTGTATATGACCACCGAGTACACCGAGGCGCTTCGCGCTGCACAGTGAAAACACACGTATCGTTTAGTCACTTTTCTAGGTATTCTCCTTCGCTTCTCGGTGGTTCCCAGTTAAAGCGTTGCTTTTAAACGCCATCAAGCTGCGCGTCTTCAGCCCATTTAACTTATGCGGCTTACTTTTACTTTTATTTTTCCTGCATTGGCGCCATAAAAGCGGCTTAAGTCATTGGCGAAGGGACTAAATTCACCTGATTTAGTAATAGTCACCGTAGCGTCATTAGCTATTTTAAATAAAAATTCTTCGTTATTATTAATTGCACCAACTAATGAGAACCACTGAGCATCTGGAAGTCGTCTGAATGGTTCAAGTAATGCCATTGGAATTTCTTTAACGCCTAATTGCACGTCATCTCGATGCCATCCCTTAGGTGTACACTTTATGCCGTCGTCAAACCAATGTTGATCAGGGTAGGGGGTAAAGCGATAAGTTGCACCTTGCTCGAGCATTAAGCCCGTTTTGTTATAAAACTCACTGGCAAATACCACCACATCTTGGCTTTGGCCAATACTTAATACGCTCATATTTTGGTTGGCAAGCGTAATGTGCGCACTTAAGCCGGTAAAACTTAAGGTGCTGTTGTCACTGTAGCTAACGTTGTATGACTGCTTTTTAAGTGACTCTGGACGGTAGCTGGTGAGCTTATTAATTCGTGTAGCTACACTGTGGTGAACTAATGGCTTAATATTACTTGCTTCGTTGTCCACCAGCACAAAGCACTCTCTATCTACCAGCTTAAAGAACGAGTTTAACCAAAAGTAATTTTGCTGGTGGCTCAGTGCAAGTGAGTCGGGGATAACAGTGAGATCGTCTTGTGCAATTAAATTACTATCTGGAAGAAGAGTTTTGTAGTTAATATCGTGACTTGTTAACAATGAAATAGCTAACGGCTGCTCAATAATCCACTCAAGTGCATAACGTAAGCAAATATCAGCTAAACCATCACGGTAGTATCCACCGCCAATGTCTGAATGCGCGCCTGCAAACCACAGTTCAGTAATGTTATTTTGATGGTTCATCAGCGTAGGCTCAAACGCACGGCGTTTTTCATCAAGTGCCACGCAGTGCAGTGCTTGTGAAATATTATTAGCAATGGTGTGGTTTTCAAAAATAACGTGCTCGGCGCCGCGTGTCGCTTTACTCACTTTTGATAAGCCAATTGAGGCCACGGTATCAAATACACATACGTACACATTATTACTAATCAAAGGTTCCAGAATTTTTGCAAAACGCCTAGCGAGAGCGCCACCTCGGCTAAAACCGGTAAGTAAAAGGGTATCGCCTAGTTGGTAATGCGTTTTAAAATCACGCATGGCTTGATTTAAAATACTGGCAACATCGTCACCACTTGGCGCTAAAGTTTGGTTTAAAATGCGTTTTAACCGGCTACCTTTAGTGCCAATACCTTGATAATAAAAGCTCAATTGTTGCGAGAAAGGTGTAGTGGGGGAACCATCAAGTTTGCCGCCTAATAATAAGTGCAGCTTAACAATGTTAGAAATACTACTGTCTTCTTTAAAATGCTCTGAGCTAAATTGGTCTGCGTCACGGGGCTCATTTCCTGTGCCATCAAAGTTAAAAACTAGTGTTTTTCCCGTCATTGCCTTATTCCCTAAGTGGTTTGTATAAATTTACATGGGAATTGTGAAAAATCAAAGACAGCGGTAATAAAAATTTATTAAATCTGCTTATTACCGCCATGGGTTATTTATTAATGCAATTTCATTTTAGGGCGCACTACACGCAGTACTTTTTCGCTTATCCATAACGCAAAGGTTTTTGCGCTACCGTGTATGGCGCGCTGGTGCATACGATACAGCGATATATACATAAAGCGGGCTATTTTACCTTCAATAAAAAAGGTGTTGCTGGTTAAGTTACCCATTAAATTACCGACTGTGCTGTAGCGCGATAAGTTAACGAGAGAGCCGTGGTCGCTGTATTTAAACTCGCTTAGCGGCTGGTGTTTAAGTGTTGCAATAAGGTTTTTTTCAACACATTGTGCCATTTGATGGGCCGATTGCGCGCGTGGCGGTACAAGTTTTCCGTCTTCTTGGGTAAAGGCGCAGCAATCGCCAAGTACAAAAATACTTTCATCTACGGTGCTTTGTAAGAACTTGTTTACTTGAATTTGGTTGCTGCGAGTAAGCTCAAAAACACCTAGGTCTTTAATAAAATCTGGCGCTTTTACGCCTGCCGCCCATACCATAATATCGGCATCTATGTGTTCTTCGTCTTTTGTTATAAAGCCTTGCTCGGTGGCTTCTTTTACCTGTGTTTGCTCTCGCACGTTTACGCCCAATTTTAACAGCTCGCGTTTGGCACTTACGGCAATACGCTCTGGTAATGCAGGTAAAATACGTGAGCCGGCTTCAATTAAATGAATGTGCAAACGCTTAGACGACATATTTGTAAGCCCATATAGCTTTAATAGCTCAGACACGTGATACAGCTCTGCCGAGAGCTCAACGCCTGTTGCGCCGCCGCCAACAATGGCAATATCAAGAGATTGTTGCTGGTTGTCGTCTTGATGAAGGCGGGTAAAGCTATCGAGCAAAGAATGCTGAAAACGTTCAGCTTGCTGGTTTGAATCTAAAAAGTAGCAATGCTCTTTTATGCCTGGGGTATTAAAGTCGTTACTTACACTGCCAATAGCAATAACAAGGTGGTCATAGCGTACAGTGCGTTTGGGCAAAATAGTGTGGCCAAGTTCGTCAAAAAGTGGTGCGAGAGTAATTGTTTTATTGCTTTGGTCGATGTTACAAAAGGTACCAAGTTGAAAATTATAATGATGTTTTGCGGCATGGGCAGAGTAAACTACGCCATCTAAATCGGGGTCAATAGAGCCTGTGGCTACTTCGTGCAGTAATGGCTTCCATATGTGGGTGCGGTTTTTGTCTATTAATAAAATTTCTGCGTGTTTTTTCTTTCCTAGTTTATGCCCTAATTGAGTTGCAAGCTCTAATCCGCCAGCGCCGCCGCCAATAACGACGATCTTAGGAGTGGTTATGTTCATGACTATGCCCTTAAAAATAATATACCCAAGCAATCTGTTTTATTATTTTTAAAATGACTTGGGTATCGAAAATTATTTTGGCAAAGCTCACTTTTATGGGGCTATAGTGTGCGCCTAAATAATGGATATGTCAGCAGTAAATCACCTAATTTACGGTATACTAACTTGCAAATACTTCATCTAGGCTGCATTTTTCTGTTATAGCCCTGTGTTATCAACGCCAAAAAGGACATTTTTATGAATACGCCGCTTTTACAATCACTTGAGCAACATTTTGGTTTTAACCAGTTTAGAGCAGGGCAGCAGCAAACTATAGAGCAGCTTTTAAATGGGCAATCGTCCCTTGCTATATTCCCTACAGGGTCGGGTAAGTCGTTGTGTTATCAGCTAACGGCTATGCATTTAGAAAACTTAACGTTAGTGGTGTCGCCATTACTAGCCTTAATGAAAGATCAAATTAGTTTTTTAAATAGCAAAGGTATTTACGCGGCAAGCCTTGATTCTAGCCAAGACCAAATGCAAAGCAGCACCGTAATGAACGATGTGCGAAATGGTAAAATTAAAGTGTTAATGGTGTCGGTAGAGCGCTTTAAAAACGAGCGATTTAGAGAGTTTATAAGCCAGGTTGCGCTGTCTATGCTGGTGGTAGATGAGGCGCACTGTATATCTGAATGGGGGCATAACTTCAGACCTGACTACTTAAAACTACCGCGATATCGCGAAGAGCTAAATATTCCACTAGTACTATTGCTTACCGCCACCGCCACTAAAAAAGTAAAACGCGACATGAGCGAGCGTTTTAATATTGCCCCTGAGTGCATTGTACAAACTGGCTTTTACCGCGCTAACCTCGATTTAAGCGTGCTAAGTGTAAAAACGGCTGATAAAAACACCGAACTTACAAACATAGTGCGTGTGCAAAATGGCCCAGGTATTGTGTATGTAACACTGCAGCAAAGTGCTGAGCAAGTGGCTAACACGCTAAGTGCGCAAGGTATTCAGGCGGTTGCGTATCATGCAGGGCTTGAAGATACACTCCGGTGGCACATTCAAGATGATTTTATGGCGGGTAAAATTAACGTAGTTGTAGCAACTATAGCCTTTGGTATGGGCGTTGATAAATCAGACATTCGCTTTGTTATTCATTACGATTTACCAAAATCGATTGAAAACTACAGCCAAGAAATTGGCCGCGCAGGGCGCGATGGCAACCCATCAAACTGCTACACGCTTGCTAATTTAGATGGCCTAAACACAGTAGAAAACTTTGTATATGGCGACACCCCTGAGCTGAGTGGCATTGAATATGTAATTAACGATATTCGCCAAGCCCAACAGCAATGGGAAATGCAAGAATACAGCCTTTCAAGCGAAAGTAATATTAGGCAACTGGCACTTAAAACATTACTGGTTCAACTTGAAATGCAAGGCGCAATTACGCCGCAGTACGCCTATTATGCCGATTTTAAATACAAGTTCTTGGTTGATAAAAACGAGCTACTTAGCCAGTTTGACGAGCAGCGCCAAGCTTTTTTAACGCAAATATTTAGCTATACTGATTTTAAAAAAATATGGGGCACGCTCAATTTTGACACCCTTACCCAAGCCGCGCAGGTTGACCGTAAACGGGTTGTGGCCGCGCTTGACTACCTAGCTGAAAAAAACCTTATAACGCTTGAAACCAAACGCATTACCCAAGTATATAAAGTGCATAGTGAAGTTATAAATAACCCAGAGCTTGCCCAGCAGTTACACCACTACTTTGCTGATAAAGAACAAGCTGAAATAAAACGAATTGCTGCTTTAGTGCGCTTTTTTGAGCTACAAACGTGCTTGAGTTATAACTTAGCGCGCTATTTTGACGATCAAAATGCGCCAGCGCAATGCGGGCATTGCTCAGTTTGTCGAGGGCAAGCAGTAAAACTCAAATACTCATTAGCGCCGGTCACTATTAATGATGAGGTTATTTACCAAAAGGTAGACGAATTTATAGCGCATATGGCCACAAAGGGAGTTCATAACGTGGGTGTTGAAACCCAGTGCCGTTTTTTAGCGGGTATGAGCGTGCCATTGTTTGCTCGTAATAAGGTACGCCAACTTAGCGGATTTGCGCTTTGTGAGCAACAGCGGTATAGCGATATAAAAGCCACACTGCTTGGCAGATAGCCATTAAAGTAATGATCAAACCTGCATAATTATAAAAAATGTTAAATTTTTGTTTGTTTTTTCAGCGTTTAACTATACTCAACATGACTATTAAGGTCATATAAAACGAGGTGAACGATGAAACTGCAAAAATTGATGCTGTTAGGAGTGTTTATTTCAGGGACTAGTTACGCTGAAATTAATATTTCAGGCTTTGCAAGTATTAACGCGGGTAAAGTACTCAGTGGAAGTGGTGTGCCGCAATATGGTGTTGAGCCAACCTTTTTGGCTGACTACCCTAATGTGAGTGGCTACACAGAAGACTTATCTTTCTCTCCAGAGTCGTTAATTGGTATACAAGTGTCGGGGGATCTTGGTGAGGGCTTATCTGTCACAGGTCAAATTGTTGCCCGAGGTGTAAACGATTTTGATGCTAATTTTGAGTGGGCATATATTTCGTACGAAATAAATGATAATTGGACGGTTCAAGCAGGTAAAAAGCGTTTGCCTCTTTTTTATTACTCAGATTTTTTTGACGTAGGTTACGCATATGTATGGATGCGTAACCTGCCGACAATTATACATGGCAAGTATTTAACTATGAGGGCATAAACCTTCTCTATTCTGGCTCGATTGGAGAGTGGGGTGTGTCTGCTAATGTGTATGCTGGTAAAGAAGACGATGACGACAACAAACTGCTATCAGACTTTTTCTTTCAAGAGCCTACCCGAGAAATTTGGGAAGATATGCTAGGTGGTGTACTTTCGTTAAGCCATGATTGGCTTGAATTGAGAGTAACGCATATGCAATACACTAATAAACGCTTTCGTTCTGGAGAGCCGGTTTTATGGGATGGAAAAGATAGCCGTGATGGCAAATTTTATGGCTTAGCTGCCAATTTTGATTTTGGCGACTTTTTTGTACTAAGCGAACTTAACCGTTTAGATCTAGACGGAAACCTAGACACTTATATGATCAGTGCAGGGTATCGGTTTGATGCAATTACGCCTTATGTGATGTTTTCAGATTTTGAGCAAGAAGGTGAGGGAGATACTGAAAGCCATAATACCTTTGCGGTGGGGGTTCGTTGGGATTTTCATCCTTCGGCGGCACTCAAAATGCAGTACGACAGGGTAAAAGATGATTCATTCGAGTTAGCGGTAGCGGGTGATAGTAAAGCAATCACGCTTGGTGTTGATGTTGTATTTTAAGGGGAATTAAAAATGAAAAAATTAATGTTATGTGTACTGTTTTTGTTTAGCAATGTTGCCTTTGCTGATTTTGCTATTATTGTACATCCTTCAAACGAGAGTAGTTTTGATGAGTCCGTCATTAGTCGAATTTATACCGGAAAAGAAAAGTCGTTTAGTAATGGCAATACGATCATTCCAATATCACAAGATTCAAAAAATCCGACTACGGAGCAGTTTAACAGTAAACTGCTTAATAAAAGTGCGTCGCAGTTAAGAGCCTATTGGTCAAAGCTTATTTTTACGGGAAAAGGAACACCACCCAAAGAGCTAGAAAATGACTCAGAGGTGATCAAAATGGTTGCAGCTAACCCAAATACGATTGGGTTTGTTTCGGCATCTGCCGTGTCTGATGATGTGAAGGTGGTATTAAACTTTTAATTTAACATTAAAAGCCAACAATAAAGCGTGTTAACGAGTAGCACGCTTTTTATTACTCTATTTGTTCACCATTAAAATTAACTAGCACGTTTAGCCTGCTCGTGTATCCTACTTAGTGTGTTTCTTTTATTTAAGCCACTATGCCTCACATTGTTATTCCAAGTAAAACTATTTCCTCTACACCTGAGCCCGTAACCTGCGCTAACTGCCAAGCGTGTTGTTGCCAATTAGAAGTGCGCATAGTAACCGACACCGGTGTGCCTTTTCAGTACATTGATTACGACAAGTGGGGCAGCGAAGTAATGAAACGCGGCGATGATGGTTGGTGCCAAGCACTCGACCGCAATACGCTAATGTGTACCATTTATGAAAACCGCCCACTTACTTGCCGTGAGTTTGAAATGGCCTCGAACGAGTGTATTACAGAGCGCGAAATAGCCGGTATTTAAAAATACGGACTAACTAATAAACCCGTGTTTGTGTTTTTAACCAATAGAGAGTTGTGCGCTTGGGTATCTTAGTTTTTTACTTCGTGGACTTGCTAAAAAGTAGGCGAGAGTGAGCGGGCCTATTCTGCCCATAAACATTAAAAACATAATGATAAACTCCCCCAGCGGTGATAACGATGACGTTAAACCGCGTGAAAGTCCTACCGTACCCAGTGCCGATACCGCTTCAAAAGCAATATCTAAAAAAGGTGCATCTTCAACGACCAGCAATGTAAAAATAGCCAACCAAGTGACTCCCGCTGAAATAACGGTTAAGGCTAATGCTTTATATACTGAATCTTTGTCTATTTCTCGGCGTAGCACGGTGACGCCCTTGTCACGCCTTAAGTAGCTATAGGTTGCTAATATTAAAACGATAAACGTAACGACCTTTATGCCACTTGCAGTACTCAAAGAGCCGCCACCAATAAACATAAGCATCATAGTTAAAGCGGTACTGGCATTTTTTAACTCTTCAATAGCAATGGTATTAAACCCCGCAGTGCGAGGAGTAACGGCTTGAAACCAAGCTGCTAGCCATTTCCCTATTTCAGATAACGGCTGCAGTGTTTTTGGGTTATCGTATTCAATTACGTAAATAAGCAACAATGCAATAACGTTAATAATAACAGTGCTGATCAGCATTAATTTACTGTAGGGACTGAGCTTAGCCCAACGCTTTGATTTATATAAATCGGTTAATACGGTAAAGCCTAGGCCACCAATAATAAACAAACAGGTAATTGTTAAATTTACAACGGGGTCTTCTACATATTGCATTAAGCTATTGGGGCTCAATGCAAACCCTGCGTTGTTAAAAGCGCTAAGAGTATAAAAAAGTGCATGAAAAAAGCTTTTTTGTAAGCCCATTTCGGGTAGCCAATACAGCGTTAAAATAATAATGCCTAAAGATTCAACAATTAGCGCAAACAGCAAAACAGACTTAGCGGTATTTACCAAAGTCGATGTATCTGTTTGATTAAAGGCTGCTTTGGTCACTGTTTTTTGAATAAAGCCAACTTTATTACCCAGCGCCATTAAAGTTACAACCGCAAAGGTCATTAAACCCAGACCACCTAGTTGAATTAATAGCGCAATAACGCCTTGTCCAAAAGGAGTAAACACTGAACCAGTATCGACTACAACTAATCCGGTTACAGTCACCGCGGAGGTTGCTGTAAACGCACTTTGTATCCATGAAATAGGCGCATAGGTTGCAAAAGGTAGTTTTAACGCCAACGCCCCTAGCGTTATTAATATTAAAAAACTACAGCAGAGAACAAGCGGTGGAGCCGCATTGAGTTTTTTATGCCCATTGGCTTTTCGATCTATAGGTGTTTTGAGAGGGTGCCATAAAACCATAATTATAAAAGCCTTGGTGCAAGATAGTTTAGTTCGGCTCGGCTACCTGATAACAGTAAAATGTCGTAAGTAAGTAACTCAAAGTCGTCATCAAGTTTGACAAACGTTTGCTTTGCGCGCTTGACCAATAATGGGTTTACAGTGCTTTTTATTTCTTTAAGTAAATGCCTTAGTTTTGTTTTATGTAAGTGCGCTTTTATACTTACTTCAACAACGTATAAGCCATTGCCTAAGGAAATATAGTCGTTTACTACAGGGTAATTAAGTGCTTGTGCAACGCGCACGCCCATTTCTTCTTCAGGATGAATGATGCGTGTTACACCCAGCTTAGAAATAATTGTGTGATGTGCTTTAGTGCTCGCTTTTACCCATATTTGCTTAACAGCTAGGTTTTTTAATGCAAGGGTGCACAGAATGCTCGATTGCATGTCTTCTCCAATCGCCACTAAAACTGCCTGACTGCTCGCTAAATCAAGCTCTTTAAGTGCGGCTTCATCAGTGGAGTCGCAAACAACGGTTTCTGATAAATGCTCAACATATTTTTCAGCGAGTTTAGGGTTACTATCAACCCCAGTGACTGTATGCCCTAAATGAATTAACTCAAGGCTTGCTGCAATGCCAAATCGACCTAATCCGATCACTGTAAAATGTGCCATGTTGATACCTAAATTAAAGTTAAAAGAGAGAAGTGGTAAAGTTCATTTGGTCAATAAACAGTTAATACATAGGCTGTAAGCATCACTATTTTTATCCAACCCAACACACCTATTACTCCTTCTGCTGAAGTTAGAATATGAGTTATTAAAGTAACAATGAAGGTAGGCGTTAAAAGCTTTATAAAGATTTAACGAATCAGATAAAAAACTTTATAAAAACTTTATAGAGGCAATATCGAAAAGGCAGTAATCTAGGTGCTCAAATGTTAGAGGAATAATTAATGAATCAGGCAGAGGCTAAACCACGTTGGTATAACGCATTGTTTTTGGCAGTAATAATGCCATTAATTGTGGTTATTGCCATTTACCCTGTGCGTAATTGGTTTACTACCACCGATATCGTGATGCTTCAGTTATTATGGGTGACTTGGGTTGCTGTGCGCAGTAATCGTCGTCTTGCCATACTGACCACCTTAGTGAGTGTAGCGTGTACAGATTGGTTTTTTGTTGCTCCAAATTTTACTTTTCATATTGAAAACATAGAATATTTAGTAACCTTTATGGTTATGCTGATTGTTGGCTTTGTGATCAGCCAATTGGCAGGGGAGCTCAGTACTAAAGTTAGGGATGTGCAATTACATGCGAGTAATAGTCGCACCTTGTACGAACTGGCCAAAGACTTAAACAGTCTAGATACGCTGGATGAACAAAAAAAGTACTTTGTGCAGCGGATCGGTAAGCATTTAAACGCATCTTGCACATTTATGCCTGCAGCACCGCGGGGCAATAGTGAATTTATATTGCTTAGTGAGGCTAGCCCGAGTTTGGGCGGGCTTAATTTTACTAAACGGTTAACGCAAGGGCAAAGAGCCTTCGCAGATACCGCTATTTCGCTACTTTATCAAGTACATGAAAAAACGTTATTACGCCAACAGTCGGCTGCTATTTCGGTGCAAGCGGAATTAGAGCGCGCTAAAAATGCACTTTTACGCAGTTTATCTCACGATTTACGCACACCACTGGCAACCATTATGGGCGCATCGAGCATGCTTGCAGATGATGAGATTACCCTCAGTGACAGCGTGATAAAAGAGCAAGCGAGTAATATTTATGAGCAAAGTAAAATACTAAATGAGCACTTTGATAAAGTAATGGAGTTAAGCCGAGTTAATAAAATGGGTGAAAACCTAAGTTGGCAAACAATAAACTTACAAGCACTACTTAGTGAAGCTAAAGCTAGAAGACAGCAGCAACTCACTGATTTTATCATAAATACCAATATAGATGCTCAGACAACATGCGAAGGGGATGTGACTTTGTTAGAAATTGCGCTGGCTAATATGCTCGAAAATGCATGGCGTTATGGTGATAAAAAGGTAAGCGTTGAATTTACGCAAAGTACTAATCAGCAAAAGGTATGTTATCAGCTAATTCTCACTAATAACGTGATCACTAAAGCGCAAACAAGTAGCGATGAAGGCGTTGGGTTAGGCAGTATTATTTGTGATGTGGTTGCTAAATTTCACCAGGGCACATTTACATTAACAATTAATAACGAAACAAATATGGCGTACGCAAAGTTAATCTGGGAAAAAGATAATGACTAAAATCTTGATATTGGAAGATTCTCTCCCTCTACAAAGCTTTTTAAAAACCTTGTTGCAAGCCAGTGGTTACGAGCTAAGTATTTGTGATAAAGGCTTAGATGGTTTTGCACGTTTAAGTGAGCAAAGTTACGATCTTGTATTATTAGACTTAGGCTTGTTAGATATGGATGGTCAAGACTGGTTAATTGAGTTTAGACAATGGAGTGCCTTACCTGTTTTAGTACTCTCAGCTCGAGATGGCGAAGTTGAAAAAGTCACAGCGCTTGATAATGGGGCAAATGACTATATTACTAAACCGTTTAGCGCGAATGAGTTGCTAGCCCGAATTCGGGTTTTATTACGGACCCAAAGCCAACCGAGTGTGGCATTTACCTGCGGGAATATAAAAATAGATCCGCAAAAGCACAGTGTTACTGCTTCTGGAGGTGAGGTAAAACTCACTAAAAAAGAGTACGCAATACTCTTATTGCTGTTTCAAAATAAAAATAAAGTACTCACCCATAATGCAATCTTAAGCCATATTTGGGGAGCGCAGTATGTAGAGCGACCTGAATACGTAAGAGTCCATGTGGCACAGCTTAGACAAAAACTAGAGGCTAACCCTGCGAGTCCAAAATATATTTTAACTGAACCGGCCGTGGGTTATCGATTGGTTGACTAAAAATGAGAACTTTAGAGTTTTACTCTACAGCACAGTGATCCAGATAAATTATTTTTAATTGAATTTTAATACGCTTAAGCAAATTAGTGTAAACAAAACAGAGCAGCAAAAATGTTTGCTATGACTGTGTTTCCACAGTCATAGGCGTATAAAATTAGTCGTATTTAGCTTCTAGCTCATTAGCCGTATGAAACTTCTCGTGGCTTTGTAATTGCTCGTCGTATTTTACTAGGTTTTTAAAGTGACCTAGCTGGCCTGAGTTTTTAACAATTTCAACAATAAACGACATCATGAAATCGGCGCCGGTTAGGGTGTCGCCAACTAAATAACGTTTACCTTCTAGCCGGTCGTTAAAGTAGCTAATAACTTTAGCGGTTTCGGCGTCGGCGTAGCCTTCTAAAAATTGTGTTTTAGCGCCATCTTTAAGCACAAACATTTTAAGTAGTAGCGGTAAAATTGCAGAGCTTTCAGCAAAGTGTAGCCATTGTTGGTAATCAACGTAGTCAGCGGTGCCAGCCTTTGGTGCAAACTTTCCGTTACCGTATTTAGTAATTAAGTAATCAGTAATAGCGCCAGATTCGGTAACAATTAAACCATCGTCTTCAATAACTGGCGACTTACCGAGTTGATGAACTTGCTTTAGCTCATCAGGCGCTAAAAATGTGTCTTTGTTACGTTGATAAGCAACAATTTCGTAATCAACTTCTAGTTCTTCTAAAAGCCAAATAATACGTTTTGAGCGCGATTTATTTAAATGATGTAGTTTTATCATGTCAGTCCTTGTTGGCGTTGCTGGTTGCAGCAACGCTGTGTTTGTATATTTTAGTTAAAGTGCATCGTTGATTTTAACAACGGTTTTACCAAAGTTTTTACCACTGATCATATCGTTAAATGCGCTTACAGTGTTTTCAATACCTTCTACCATGTGCTCGCGGTATTGTACTTTGCCATCCTGCAGCCACTTTTGCATGTCTTGTGCAAATTCATCGTAGCGGTGACCGTAGTCGTCAAAAATTATAAAGCCTTGCATTTTAATACGTTTAGTAAGCAGCTGCCCCATTAGCATACCCATACGGTCAGGGCCTTCAGGTAAGCTTGTGGCGTTATACTGCGATACTAAACCACACAGCGGTACACGAGCTGCGGTATTAAGTAATGGTAATACGGCATCAAACACTTTACCGCCCACATTTTCGTAATAAACATCTATGCCTTTATCACAGGCTTTTTCTAGTTGCTCTGCAAAGTCATCGGCTTTGTGATCAATACATGCATCAAACCCTAGTTTTTCAACTGCATGGGCACATTTTTCGCTGCCACCAGCAACGCCTACCACTTTACAGCCTTTAATTTTAGCTATTTGGCCAACGGTTGCACCAACTGGCCCCGTTGCTGCGGCTACTACTACCGTTTCGCCTTCTTTAGGTGCGCCAATATCAAGTAGGCCCATATACGCCGTAAAGCCCGGCATACCCATAATGCCTAGCGCGTACGAAGGATTAGCAGGCTCTTTGCCTAATTGCATAAGGCCTTCGCCATTACTAATGGAGTAACTTTGCCAACCTGTATAGGCAAGTACCCACTCGCCTTCGCTAAATTTATCGTTTTTAGACTCTTCTACTTGGCATACGGTAGCGCCAACCATTACGTCACCCACGTTTACCGGATCGGCGTACGACTTTGCGTCGCTCATGCGGCCACGCATGTATGGGTCAAGTGATAAATAAATAGTGCGCAGCAGTACTTCGCCATCTTTTAGGGCTGGTAAATCGACTGTTTTAAGCTCAAAGTTTTTATCGGTTGGAGCACCGTGTGGGCGTGATGCTAAAGTAAGTTGACGACTAGTTGCAGACATAAAATTCTCCTTTTGAATATGAACCCACTTAACGAATGTGTATGCGTTTAATAACCCGATTGGCATAAACAATAATGCGCGTTAAGTAGTAAATGTATGTACAAATTTGTACCTTATAACAGGAGTTTTGGGCGAGGGGCTGTTAATTCAACCTTAAGCGGAGTAATTATTCTAAACGGTTTATTTGAGCTTGCTAAAAATATGGCTATCGTAAAATGCGCCATTTTTATAAATGGCTTGTTTAAGAACGGCCTCGGCCTTAAAACCACATTTAGTAAGTGCCTTCATAGAGCCAGTATTACCAGCAAATACGGCGCCAAAAATACGGTTTAGGTTTGAGGTTTTAAATGCGTCATCGCAAATTTTTGTAATAGCGTGAGTCATTATTCCTTGCCCCCAAAAGTCACTATTAAGCCAATAGCCTATTTCGCCACTGCGGCTATACTCGAATTCTCCGGGCGTTATGCCTATACACCCCGCAAATTGCTCATCTACAACAATGGCCTTAACTATTCCACTTTTAGAGCCTTGGTTTATCCACCAATCGGCGTCGGCTTGGGTATACGGAAATGGAATTTTAGACGATAAAAAGCGCGTCACCTGTTCATCGTTTAAGGTATTAATAATGTGTGGCGCGTCCTTTGGTTTAAAGTCTCTTAGGGTAATCATTGCTTTAATTAAGTATGGGCTGAATACGGTTTAACTTAGCAAGCAATTAGAGATTGCACAATCACAAAGATTAACCGCTTACGCCTATAACTTTGTTTTAAAGTACTCTAATATAAGCAAAATATAATACTGTTTAAGATACCTTTTATGCACCCACACATAGCCGCCCTATATAATAGTGCCCAAAAGCCAAGCCGTTTAATTGTAGGTTTAATGAGTGGTACCTCGTTAGATGGGCTCGATGTAGCGCTGTGTAAGGTAAGCGGCGCGGGCTTAAACACATGTATTGAAATATTAAATTTTACCACCGTTGAATATAGCGACGATTATAAAAGCAAAATAAAGCAGGTATTTGCAAAGCGAGAGTGCGATTTAGAACTAGTAACCTTATTGCACCCTTGGGTAGGTAAGCTCCATGGCAATATGGTTAATCAGTGCTTACATACTTGGCAGGTAAATCCAGCAAGTATTGATGTAATAGCCAGTCATGGGCAAACAATTTACCACTGCCCACAGTCGCAGCATAATCATAAAAGCTTTACTAATGGCACATTACAAATTGGCGACAGCGACCAAATAGCCGTTACTACCGGCATTACAACTATTGGCGATTTTAGGCAAAAACACATAGCCGCAGGAGGCGAAGGTGCCCCACTTGCGGTATATGGCGATTACTTGTTTTTTTCAAGCCTTGTTGAAAACCGTATTTTACTTAACATGGGTGGTATAGCTAACTTAACTTTTTTACCCAAAAGCGGTGATGCAAACAGTGTATTTAGCTCTGATATTGGCCCGGGTAATACAATAATGGATGCCTACGTACAAAAATATTTTGAGGGGATGCATTTTGACGACGGTGCAAAAATAGCAAAAGCAGGGAAAGTAAATATGCCTTTACTTCATGCATTATGCGCAGATGACTTTTTTAATTTAAGCATGCCCAAAACAACAGGGCCAGAAGTGTTTAATTTAGCGTATTTAAAAGCGGCTCAAGGACTCACCAATACGCTTGACTTAACTCACCACGATGTAATGGCAACACTCAATGCATTTAGTGCTAATGTAATAAGCGATGCAATAAAACAGTGTGCTAAACACGAGGCAAATTGTGTGGTGTATGCCAGTGGTGGTGGAATACATAACCCACTATTAATGGAGCAGCTTTTAAACCTTTGCCCAGAGGTTAAGGCGTTTAAAAACACACAGGTATTAGGAATAGATCCCGACGCTAAAGAAGCCGTGTTATTTGCTATTTTAGCCAACGAATGCCTAGCTGGTGAGCAGCAACACCTTAATAATACCGCGCAAGGTATTGCGGGAGTGACTATGGGAAAAATAAGCTTTCCCGACTAACCGCTATTGATAAGCGTTTTAAAACAATGATAAAAAGGTCGAGCTTACCCCTGCAAAATATCGGCGAAAACCTTGTGGTTTTGACTGCTCGATATTTACGAGTGGCGTGTTGTAGCCGCCCTCAAATGCGTTAATATTCATATCAAACTGAAGGCTATTTTTTAATGTAGCGTATTTTCCGTGCAACATAAGCTGCATTACAAAACATTGGCTATGGGTAATTTTGTTTAAAGTAAGGTTAACGTAACCGCGCTCTAAATCGGCTTGCGTAATAACGTTCTCAGTAAAATACTGAGCGCCACGTGCACTTGGATGTGTTGCGCTAAGCGAAATAACATCACCTTCATGTACAGCATCTGGCAAATCGCATTGCAATGTAATTGCATGAAGCGCATTAGCTTGTACCGAAAGGTTTTCGTATTCCATGGTGTGGCTCATAGCCGCAGACATCGGATCATCAAGTGATTGCAGTGCAAATGTTAGTTGCACTAAAGGTGTGGTCATTTACTTCGTCTTCTAGATTATAAAAAATACAGTTTGAGTTTAAATTATCGCCTACTTAGATTGCAGTTTTATGACAAATTGCACTTAATCGGATAATCGCAGCTTTTTGATCAAAAAAGATCGTTACAGGGTTTTCATTTAATTTAGGTAACGTTTGTTGTCAAAGTAGGTGAAACTTGCGATCCAGCCTAAGAGAGTATAAATAGTGCTTATAAATAGTGCTTATAAATATTGTGGGGTAAGCATGTAGGCAGCAATATAATTTAAATACGCAGAGCGAGTTTTCATTTTCAATCCATCGAATTTGTACTGTATGTATATGCAGTTGTGGCTCAGTCGCTCGCATAGTCAATAAAACGACCCCGTTGCTCGTTTTATACTATGTAGAAAAGCGATCACTGAAGGATTTTAATAACGCTGGCAATTAGTTGGCAAGTTTGTTACTAATAAACAAACAAGGAAAACGAGCTTCGCCGTGGTAGAAAAACGCGCGATTCGCTCGCTATAAACATGTTAGGGCAACTCAAAATTCAATTACGGAAGAATAAATGAAAATACTCTCACTAAACATTGAGGGGTTAAATGGCTCTGTAAAGCCAATCAGCCTTACTTTCAATCAAGATATAAATATTATTACAGGTAAAAATGGTTCAGGTAAAACTACTATCTTAAAGCTGCTTTGGTATTGCGTTAGCGCAAATATTGAACGAGCCATTAGAGAGATCATATTTTCAAAAGTAATAGTCAAAACATCTAAATATACCTTGAATGTTGAATTAACTAATTCGAAGGATAAACAGTTAGCTCGGTTTTTAGTTACGAGTGCAGATGGCGAATTGTTACTAGATAAAAAAGAGCCTGTGCACCGTGAAGAATATGTTGAATTAGCAAATAGGATCACTGTAGATCTATTTGATACCTCTATTTTTTTTCCAACCTTTCGGAGAATTGAAGGTGGATTTTCAATGGATGATAGGTCGTCGAGCAGGCGAAAAGTTATCAGAAAGGATGATCGAGATTTTTATATTCAAGGCAGTTCAGGTGGAAGAGAAATTCAAGATGCGCTTGAATCACATGCAGGGATGCTTTCAGTTGAAAACCATAAATTTGTTTCCTCAATTTCTACGATAGATATCCAGCAATTAGTCACACGAAAACATAGTGATGCTACTAGGAAAGTTGAACAATATTCGAAGTCATTGTCTGAAACTATCTTCAAAGAAATTAAGGGCTACCGGGATTCAAACTCTACGAGAGAGGATGCCCTTAAAGATGCTATATCCACACTCGATAAAATAAATCAAGATGTAATAGAGTTTGATGGGGTGAGAGAGGAGGCTTTCAAATCACTAGATGTTTTATCAAATATGATTGTTTCTATTTTCGAACACAAAGGGATTCGCCTGAACCCCAGAGTAACTCTAGGTGACATAACAGATAGCATTGACTCTGAATCGCTTTCTGCTGGTGAAAAACAAATGCTTAGCTTCTTATGTTACAACGCGCTTCATACTAATTGCCCATTTTTTATTGATGAACCCGAATTAAGTTTGCATGTAGATTGGCAACGGGTTTTGCTGGACATCATGGTGGAGCAAGGCACCTCTAACCAGTTGTTTATCGCGACCCATTCACCTTTTATATACTCCCAGTTCGAAGATAAAGAAATAATGATTGGCAATGATAAGGGGAACTCAATTGAGTAATAGAGTAACTCCTTCTGTTCAAGAGATAGTAAGTACGTTAAAGAGATCGAGTTTACCAACTTTAGTAATTGAGGGTTCAGATGATGTCTATATTTATAGATATTTAAAATCCAAGTTATCATCTCGAGTTGTTTCAATACAACCTTGCGGAGGCCGTAGTACACTTTTTAAAATACATGATAGAAAGCATGAGTTCGCTGACAAGAATATTGTTTTTATAGCCGATAAAGATTCTTACAGGTTTGATGGTATACCAGATGATAGGAAAGATATTATCTTTACTGAAGGTTATTGCATAGAAAATGATATTTACCAAGGTTCAACAATTCATAGCTTCATTGATGAAGAAGATAGCTCAAGTTTTGAATTGTTAAGAACATTGATTTTGCGATGGTATGCTTTTGAATTAGAAAGGTATAATGCTAATCAAAGTGAGAACAAAACTTTAGAGGTTAGTGCTCATATAAATGTTATTTCTCCTGACAATACACAACTTTGCCCTCTATTTTCACAAAGGATAGGCTTTAGAGAACCAAATACACAAACTTTGGAGTTTGTGGCTAACGCGTACGACTCAAACGTGAGAGGAAAGCAGTTATTTCAAATGCTATCTAGGTTTATGTCAAAAAAAGGAAGGTTTTCATCTTTTAGTGATAAAAATTTAGTTGAAATAGCACTAAAACAGGGGGGTAACGATCTATTGCAACGTTTAGTTTGTGATATGGAAAATAAATTAGCTGTGGCGTAGCCCTAACAAAGTTACTCAATAGGACGCAAAACGCTTGGCTTTTGCTCCTTCGTCGCTAAGTTTAGCCAAGCATTTATGCGCGCATTAGTAAGACGTTAGGTAACAAATCAGGTGTATAGACTCATGGATAGAGTAGTAATTTTCGTTTTGTGTTTCTGCCTATTTATAGGTGGTGCAACTCACATATTTGATAATTTATATTATGGATTCTTGCCTTATAAATTTGCTCCTGAATGGGTTAATATTTATTGGACAGCGTTGGCTGTTATAGATATTGTGGCTGTTTACTTGTTAATTAAATGGCGTAACGCTGGTTTGGTGTTAACACTGGTTATAATGCTTAGCGACGTAGCAATTAATTCTGTTGCTTTTTATTTATTAAACGTTCTTTCGGATAGTTCTGCTTTACAACTTCAAACATTATTTCTAGGTTTCTGTATTGGTTCTTCTATTTGGCTATGGCAGTCGAAAAGTAAGGCTAACGTGGTAAATGTTACCTAACAAACAATTAAACAAGGACAAAAACAGTTGGTTTTGCTCCTTCGTCGCTTATTTTAACCAACTATTTTTTGCCTGTTAATTGGGCGTTATATTGCAAGAGGTGAGCCTTGAACTTGATGGTGGCAATTGGATTTTTAGTTGGTGGTCTGGTTGTGATATTCATGCCCACCAAGACACTTTTGCGAAATGATTATGGCGCTGGAAAGCTGTTTTTCAAATTAGAAAAGAATGAAGACGATGGGGTAATATATGCGCGTAGGTTTTATAACAAACTTGGAGGTGCATTAGTCTTCGTCGGGGTTTTTGGCATTTTTTACGGTTGTTAGTTGGTTAAATTGCAATATAACAAGCCAAGTCAGCGGAATTTGCTCCTCACCCGTTTTAGTGTACACCTCCTCATTACTTTGCAGCCACAGGCGGCAAGCTTTACTTCATCCATTAGCCCCACAGTTGCCCGCTCCGAGAGAGCTTGGCTTGGACAGGAGCTCAAGCTTTTAAGTTAGTGCGATGAGTTCCAGCTTGATTAGTAATCTTTTTGCAGTTTATTTATTATATTGGCCATAACAGCTTAATTAAAAAGCCCTGTGCTAAACGTTACGTTTAACACAGGGCTTTGTAGTTTTAGATTAACCGGCTTAAAACTACAAAGCGCATTAAAACGAATACTGCAGCCTTAATGAGATTGCATTGCCCGATGTGATTGTACCGCCTGCCTCGTAGTAATCGGCTTTAATGTAGTCGGCCATAAACTTTATGTTTTTGTTTACGGTGTAGTTAACGCCGAGGGAGTAGGTTTTAGCGTCTTGGTTTTCTTGCTTGAGCTTAAGTAGGCTGTAGCGGCCAGTGAGCTCCCAGCCTGGCTCTGAGCTTGCGCCTAGTTTTGCGTTTTTATACTTACGGTATCCGCCCGATAGCTGATAACCAAATTGCAAATAGCCGCCTTTGTAATCGTTAGTTGTATTTTCAATACTGGTTACTTGTGCTTGTTGCCACTCGGCCATCATGGTAAATCTGTTTTTAAGCCATAGTAGCTCTACGCCTTGTTGTGAGAGGCTATCGGCATTAATTTTATCGCCTTCTATTAATGAGTCGGCGGTATAAACTTCAAGAGGTTCATTCACTCTAAATTCGTTACCGTCGTACTGCCTCTCACTAAATGCGACGCCTAGGTGTAAAAGGTTGGTGTTTTGCTGCCATGGCACCCAAGCTACGCGCCCTGTAATAGCAGACGTTGCTTCGTTTTCGTCGGGCTTGTAATAACCTAGCTGCCAATTTACTGAGGCTATGTCCCCGGAAAGGCTAATACCTAAACTACGCCCTGGTGAAAATGCTTCGCTTATCATGCTGCGTTCGATCATTAGCAATTTACGCGAGCTAGTTAGTTTTTCTAGGCCAAAACCTTCTTTTTGTTGGCCTATGGTTAAATCGGCAAATTCCCAGCCAGAGTATTCTAAGTAGGCGTCTTTTATTTCGGTTTCGCCATCGGCAAAGCCAAGCTGAAATTTACTTTTCCAATCTTTGCTTATGTCTGATTTAAAACTTAGGCGTGCGCGGCGTATTTCAGAGGTACTTTCTGAGCTGCTGCTTTCGTATTGCCCCTCTAACAATGAGGTATCAAACTTGTTGTAGTCGAGCATAATATAGCCGCTTAGGTCTATATCGTCGTTAATTTTGGCAAAGGTTGCGTTACTAACAAGGCAAAGAGCTGAAAGTGCCGCATAAGTCATCGTTTGTTTAGAGGTCATGTTGGGCTGCCTTTGTTTGTTTTTCGGCTAGGTAACTTACTTTTAGTTGCGCTACGTCTCTTAAAAAGTCGATGTGTTCTATATCTACGGCAACGACGTTTAGGCCTGTGCGCTGTTTTAAATCATCGATTAGTGTGGCTTGGTTTTGTGGGGTTATGTTTTCTATGCGCTCGTAGCAAACGCTTTGTACTTCGTAGTGTTTTACAAATACGCTTGAGTCAATCAAAAAGGCAATTAAGCAAATAATGCCATTAAGAATACTTAGCTCAATTAAGCTCATTTGCCCTACAGAGGTCAGTAAAGCAATGGCAGTAACAAGGAATAAGTAAGTCATCTCTTTAATCGAAATAGACTCAGTGCGATACCTTAGCATGGTAAATACGGCAAATAGGCCAAATGCAAATTCCATCGACATATCAACCCCGTGCAGCAAAAAGGTAATAATAAAAACGCCTACGCCAAATAAAATAAACGAGCCTGCCACCACTGCATTTTTACTGATGCGAAAATAACAGCCATAGCAAAGTACAGCCAGCGATAGGATGTTTACTAAAAAGCGGGAAAGAAAAATAAGATCTAATTTTGTCATTTTAATTATTCTCTAAAGGTAATAGTGGGTTAGTGCGGTTAAGGTGTTTTAAACGGGCTAAAACAGGTTTAAAGCGGTTTACTTTTAAGCGCTCGGGGTAGAGCAAAGCACAGCCAATGCAGTATTTACTAAACGAGGCTGGGAATATGTGGTGTTTGCTCATAAGTTTATAAAATGGCGAGCGTTTTGTTTTTTTACGTTGCTTAAGTTCGGCAATAAAAAAGCCTGGTAAGGTTATTTTGTTATCCCCTTTTGGGGTGTTGTACCACAGGTTAAAATCAAGCGTTAAGCGCTCGGCTTTTTCTTCGTTGGCTAGCGCTATACGGTTATAGCCGCTTTGCTGGGTTACGTTTAAATGTGCAAAGCTGTTTTTCATTTGCTCTTTCATAAACGCAGTACAATGGGCTTGCTCGTTGTTTTTTTCGAGCTTAATACGTGTTTTTACTGTGCGGCTTTGGTTGTTTTTTAGTTTTACTTCTAGGTATTCGGTGGCGGTATCAACGTAGCGCCTTTGGCGTACTTTGTAGCGATTTAGCTTACCGTTATGATGGGCTTTATATAAATCGAGAGCGGGCGTATCAAAATACTGATTATAATAAGAGAATAAACGCTTGCCTTGTATATCAAGTACACGGTACTGGCCTTGTATATGAGTAAGTAGCTCAGGTAAAAAAGACAGTGGTAGCATAAACTTACTGTCTACACGGTTCATTAAATTAGCGTTATTAAGATCGTTTAATCCGTAACCTTCAAACGGAATAAGTAACTCGTTAATTAAGCTTGTTAATGAGCCATGCGCATCTGGTTTTTCAGGCTGAGCCTGCTTATTTTTAGTGTTTATTGCAGCCAATGCTACAGATGCAATTGAAGTATCCTTTTCAAAAAGTTCATCCTTAAAACGTGGTTGAATTGTCATAACTTTCTCAGATTATTAAATTGCAAAGTAATAGAGTGCAGTGCCAGCGTGCTGGCACCGCGCAAAGGATGGGCTGTTTATCTAGCGCAAAATCCGCTGCCATCGCCAGCTGAAGGCAATGTGCCATCGAGCTGCGCGGCCATATTTGCTACGCGGTACTGCATAAAAGACGTTAAGCCGTAAAACTGCCCCGTTGTAGAGGTTAGGTTTTGCTCAAAGTAGGTTGAGCCATAAAAGCTGGTTGGGTCGTTTTGTACGTGCTCACGAATTAGGTCGGCTATTTCATTTACGCGTGCGTTAAATGTATCGCTTGAAAGTGAGCCATTAATAAGCTGTGTTAAGTAACTGTGGTAGGTGTCTAGGTGGCTTTGCTCGGCAAAGACATTAGCAATTAATGGGCGCTCGCTTAATGCGCCGCTTACAGGCTCATCAATGTAGAGCTCTCTTACATCTACGCCATTACAATCCATGGCAAAGGTGCCAAATGACTCGTTAAAATCCCACGGCAAAATGCTAAATACGCCATCGTCATCGTAAATATAATAGTTATGTGCAAGCGGCCCGTGGTAGCTATCTAAATTAGACAGTGAAGTACTAACCGACATATAACGCAGAAGCGTATCTATATCTATGGCGCTTGCTTCGCCTTTATCGAGCGATTCAACAAAGTTAATAAAGGCGCCGTTATCTGTGGTGTCTTCGTTGGTTTGCAGGTTTATATCGGTGTAGCTTTGTATGTCGTCACCTAGCCATAATAAATCGCTGCCTGTGCCATCTGGCTTGTATAAATCGCCGTTACTGTTGGCAAAGTGTTTTTCAACAAATTCGCCATCTATTGCTTCTACCATTAAGTACAAACCAAATAGCTCGCCGTTTACATAAAAGTTAACGTAAGCGTGCTCAGGCGTTGGCACGCCCATTTCATCCATAAGATCGTAGGCGATTACTTCACGCATGTACGACGGGTCGTTAAACGAGTTTTGTAGTGTGAATTTTTTTAGCCCAAAAAACTTTTGCCCCGACACATATTCGTTAATATCAACCTTAAAACTGTAACGGTCGCTGCTAGAGTTGGCAACACTTCTTAAACTTGAGCCGCCTTTAGTGCGAATAGCCACGCTATCGAGTGTTACCCCATTAAAGGTAATAGCGGTTTCGTGGTATTCCTCATCAAGTGGGTTATCTAGAATGTCTTGCCAGTTTTCGTCGCTAATTGTAATAGAAAGCGTATTAACCGCTGTGGGTGTAAAGGCGGTTGCCACTGTATTTTCACTACTTGGAGTAGGTGTTAAAAACGCATGAGTAAAGCCAGTACTGCTACTTAGGCCGTAACTAAAGCCTGTGGCTACATCACTTTCATCCCAGTCAATGTAGTCAATTACTTCATCGTTGAGTATTAAGCTTAGCTCGTCTTCTTTGCCTAGTTTAAAAGGTACGTAGTAAGTGCCTGGGTCTTCATCGGTGGCATAAATAGTTATGTATTCACCAGCGTATAAATCTATGTCGGGTAGAGTGATGGGGTCTATGTCGTCGCTTTCATCAATAACTTTGTAGTTGGCTAAGCTAATTGTATTTGCGCTGTTGTTGTATAGCTCAAACCAGTCGTTGCCATCGTCTGCGGCGCTTGCCACTATTTCGTTAATAACGAGTGGCCCGTGGGTTGCTTGGCTGTTTGAGCTAAGTTCTGTTGGAGTGAGTACCGCAGTTGCATCACTGCCATCTGGGTAGCGGCCATAGCTGTAACCACTTAGCGCTTGGCCTTTATTCCACGATAACTGCTCTATAATTACATTGTTACTGTAAAGGTTTACGGTATCGCTTGAGCCTAATTTAAACGCAACGCTTGGCAGGTCGCCTAAATCATCGGTGCTTGCGTAAATACGATAAAACTCACCCGGCGATAACGTGATATCGGGTAGAGCAAATTGTTCGTTATTGTCATCACTTAGTGTGTAGTCTGCTAAATACACATCGCTACTGCTTGTTACATAAAGCTCTATCCAGTCCTCGCCACCGCCGCTATCTTTTGCTACTACTTCGTTTATACGCAGTGGCGCATCTTCAGCAATTAGCGTTGTAACAAGTGTTGAGGTATCTGCTGTTTGGTTAGCTGCGCCCTCTGTGGGCGTTAGTGTTTGCGCGGTGCCGGTGCCATCGGTATATAAGCCGTAACTAAAACCTTCAGCGGCTTCGCCTTCTTCCCAATCAAGTACAGAGATAGCAGTGCCGTCCTCGTATAACGTAACCGCATCGTCGCTACCTAGTTTAAAGGTGACGTAATAACCGTTATCGGGCGGTGTATCGGTTTCATCAATGGCTTGAATAACAATAAACTCACCTTGGGAAAGCGATGCTGCGGGCAAAGCTTGAGGCTCTCTGTCGGCGTTATCATCAACAAGTGAAAATACCGATAAGTCGGCTATATCTTCAGTGGCGTATAGCTCAATCCAATCGTAGGTGGTATCGCGTGGGCTTGCAACAATTTCGTTAATAACTAAGCCCGTTGAGGTAATTGTTGATGATGAGTCAGTTTGCTCTGTGCTGCTATCGGTTGTTTGCTCAGTACCGCCACAGCCATACAAAAATGTAGTGGAGGTAATTAATGAATAAAATAGTAGGGGTTTTATGGTCATTGATGCGATCTTTTTTATTTTAATAACGTGGTAAAACAATAAAAAAAGAAGGTGCAAACAATGTGTAAACATTCAGTAATATTCAGTATAGTGAACTTAATTACTCATTTTAAAAGTTACCTTAACCTAATGATTAAAAAATTAATTTTATTATGCGCCTTAAGCATGCCATTGGCAGCGTGTGCTGACGATGTTGCGCCATTTTCAGGTGAGATAAGCGCGCAGGCTTTACTAAACGATTACGATAAGTTTAGCGAGCAATACAAAGCATTCACGCCAACAGCACAAGACATTGCGTTAATGCAAAAGCTAGAAGGTAAAGAGCTAATTGTATTATTTGGTACTTGGTGTCACGACAGCCACCGCGAAGTACCTAAACTCATTAAGCTTCTTGAACAGTCAAAAGTTGAACTGGCAAGTGTTAACTATGTGGCTGTGGGTTTCAACAAGCGAGACGATGCAGGTGTTGCTGAGGCACATGATTTAAAATACACCCCTACATTTATTGTTAAACAAAATGGTAAAGAGTTGGTGCGTGTGATTGAAAAACCAACGGGGTCATTGGCAGAAGATTTAACACAGGGTTTGTAAGGGTTATGTGAGAATCATCCCGCAATTTTATTTATAGTTAAAATGGATATTTATGAAGTGTAAAAAGTGTAAAGCAGGGATTACTTCACCTGTAGTTAAAACGACAAATCTTAACGAGACTCCAATCGCGTCATCATCTTGCCCTGTGTGCGGTGAAAATTTAGATGGTTCAAAAAGATATTGGGTTTTATTAATTATTTTAATTATTGGTATTGGTTTAGCATCAAAGTATTTGTCTTGAGCCTGGTTATATTACTCACACATGTGAATGAGCAAGACTTTAGTTTTGATTATTAGTCTTTTACTTAAAAGTTATGTGGCTTATGAAATTAATGCGATCTGAAAAAGTTCAATTGTGGTTTTTGATAAATGCCAACAAATTGTTTGTAGCTGCAGCTGCTTTTGGCGTTATTTTTGTCTTGATTTGGGGGGATGCTTCTCAATGGGAATACGAAGAAGATAAAAATCACTACAGCGCTTTTTTTTCATCTATTGATAGCCGAATTAGTTTTGTAAACTATGGCTATTCAGGTACCAGTATAAGAGTTGTTTTGAATTTTGATGCCGAAGGGCTCATTCCGGATGACATTAAAAGCATAACTCCAAAGTATAAATATTTAATTCTTGAACGCATTTGTAATGATTTAGAAAGTTTGGAACTTTTAGAAAGCGGCTACTATTTTGATGTGGATTTAAGGGATATCAGTTCTGAACACATGTTTAAAAATTATTTTAATTTAATAGTGAAGCATGAGAGGTGTGTCACCTAACGCAATTGAGTTTTAACTTAGCTAATAGGCATTAGAAAGACTAAAGAGCTTTTCATATGTTAAACTTTATAAGTTTTCTACAGGTGCCTTACCGCACATAAATTGTGATCACTATTTACTATTCACTATTCACTATTCACTAAACAGGCTTTTTTCGAACGCTTGGGCAGCATGCGAGGATGGCCTGTCTTTATAATGCAGTTGATGAAGAGGCCGAGAGAGTTGCTCGTTATTTTTTTGGCTCAGGCGTGTTAATTTACCTAGCTGCACTAAATCCTCAGTAACTACATTTGGCAATAAAGCGACTCCCATACCTTGCGCAACGGCCCTTGCAATGGCTTCGTTGCTGCCTAATTGCATACTGCGCTCAGCTTGCACGCCATGCTCTGCTAATAACTTTACAGACATTTCTAACGTGCCCGAGCCTGGCTCGCGTAATAACCAAAACTGCTCGTTTAACCATGCGTTTAAGTCTTTAGCGGGCTTAAAGTTACTTGGTATAACCACACTCATTAAATCGTTTTGCCAGTGCTTACTTATTATATGCGGCTCGGTAGGTGTGCCTTCAACCAGTGCTAAATCGATAGTGCATTCAAGTAATGCGTGCTCAATTTGCGCGGTATTAGCCACTTGTACTTCTACTTTTATGTGTGGGTACTGCGCACAAAATTTGGCTAAGTAGGGCGGTAGCCAATAACTGGCAATGGTGGTGCTGGTGCCTATAACTAATGTACCGCGCTTAAGCCCTGTGCGCGATTTTATATCGTCAATGGCGGCTTTTTCGATAGCAAAAATACTGCGGGCGTGATCATACAAAGCTTGACCGCCTTCGCTTAAGGTGAGCTTTTTACCCTTAGATGCGCGCTCAATAAGTTGCATATTTAACTGATGCTCTAGCTCTTTTAGCGCCTTAGAAACAGCGGGCTGGCTTATAAAAAGCGCTTCGGCTGCGCCTGAAAAGCTACCCAATTTAGCCACTGTATAAAACACCCTAAGTGCATGTAAGTTCATTAAACAACCTTAAATTGTATAACTCTAAATTGTATAACCTTAAGTTATAAAATCATGATTTTAATATATTGGAGTTATATTTTGAGCTTTCTTACAATTAAGTCAACACATCAATATGGTTTAAGTGAGGGAATATTATGCTTAGCGCTATTAAAAATGGGTTTCAGCCTTTGGTTATTAATACTAAGCAATACGGCGATACGCGCTGGTGGTTAGGTATGCTGCTGGTGGTTGTGTTAGCGGGGGCATCTGTTGCATTAAGTAAGTTACCTATAATGCAAAGTGCGCAATTTAGCTCGTTAACAATTGGTATTGTGCTTGGCATTATTGTGAGCAACAGCGTTTTTGCGCACATTGCTACGCGTACAGATGTAGGCGTTGATTACGCTAAAAGTATATTACTTAAAGCGGGCGTTATTTTATTTGGGTTTAGGATTACTTTTGCACAAGTAGCGGGTGTAGGCTGGCATGGCCTATTAACCGATATAGTAATGCTGTTAGGTACATTTATTTTGGCAGTGCAGCTAGGCAAGCGCGTTTTTAAGCTTGATGAACAAACAACCATACTAATAGGTGCGGGTAGCTCTATTTGTGGCGCTGCAGCGGTAATGGCAACAGAGCCGGTTATAAAAGCTCAGGCACATAAAGTATCGGTAGCGGTGGCAACGGTTGTGGTGTTTGGCACGTTAAGTATGTTTGCCTACCCTATTATGCTTGAGTACATGGGGCTGAGTGAGCACGCATATGGTATTTTTGTTGGTTCAACCATTCATGAAGTCGCGCAAGTGGTAGCAGCAGGGACTGCGGTAAGTGCCAATGCAGCCGACACCGCAGTGATAGAAAAAATGCTACGCGTAATGATGCTTGCGCCATTTTTAGTAGGCTTATCGTTTTGGCAAAGTAAAAAGCATGCAAACATAAACGCACAGGGCGGCGAGCAAAAATCAAGAATTACAATCCCTTGGTTTGCGGTTTTGTTTATAGTGGCAAGCGGGATACATTCGATATCGGTTATTCCGCAAGGTACTACAAACGCCATTGTATGGTTTGACAATATACTACTTACCATTGCCATGGTCGCACTTGGGCTGCGTACACATGTTGGCGCTATTCGCCAAGCCGGTATAAAACCGCTGTTATTAGCTGGCTGCTTATTTTTGTTTTTAACCTTAGGTGGCTTTTCCATTAATGTAGGCATTGCTCAGCTGTTTTAAATATAACTAGGTGGAGGTAGATTGGCTTAAATAGGCCAATCTACTTCGTTTAAGTGATCGAGCTGTGCATCTGGGCTTTGATTGCCTCCCCATTTTTTGGTGTAAATGGATTTAGGGTCAAACTGCTGTGTTTGCTTTTCAATATTGAAGTGCCGCCCGCCACGTGGGTCAACGCCTACTCCCGCTATGTACTGCCAGTTGCCCCAATTGGCTGCTACGTCATGATCAATTAGCTGCTGCTCAAAATAAGCTGCGCCGTAACGCCAATCGAGTGCCAGCTCGTTAACTAAGCAGCTTGCCACAATTTGCCTTGAGCGGTTTGTTATAAAACCGGTGGCATTGAGCTCTTTCATGATGGCATTAACCAAGGGGTAAGGCGTTGTGCCTTGGCACCAAGCAGCAAAACGGTTTGGCATAAACGTAGTAAGTGGCTTAGTTTGCTTTTGCCCCTTAAAACTAAACAAGCTGCTTTGTACATTTAGCGCGTGCCATTTAAAGTATTCGCGCCACAGTAGTTCAAACTTAATCCAATAGGTTGAATCGTTAGCGGTATATGTTTGTTCGTATTGCTCAACCGCATTGTATATTTGTTTTGCGCTAATACACCCAAAAGCAAGCCATGGGCTAAATTTAGTGGTGTTGTCAAAGCCATCAAGCGCGTTGCGAGTTATTTTGTACGTGCTAGGTAATTCGCCTGCAAAGTATTGTTCACAGTGTTTTTGTGCGCTTGTTAAGCCACCATGCATTGAGTTGTTAATTGCTTTTGGTAACTCAATTGGGTTTTTAGCGCACAGCGTAATAGGTTTAGGCAATAGCTCGGTTGTAATGTGCGACAGCGTGATTGGTATATTGGCAGCTTCAACCTTCTTTTTAAATGGGGTAAAGCTTTTGGGTAAATCTGTTAAGTTAAATGGCAGTTCGTTTTGCTGATACAAGGTATCCTGCAGGGTACCGGTAAACTGGGCTTCAGGACAATGAGCTTTTAATAAATTAATTTCGCGTTGTTCGTACACACCAAATTGCTCACTGTAAACCACTTCATCAATGTGTTGCACTTTAATACGTTGCTTTAAAACACTAACGGGTTCGCCTTCTAGCACGTGCAGAGTTTGGCCACGCACAATTAATGCTTGCTGTAACTCATAAAGGCTTTGCATTAAAAAGGTGTACTTGTTTTCACCATACTGCTTTTGCTGATAATTTGTGTTTTTAAACCAGTTGGGGTTAATTACAAACACCACGTCTAGTGCGCATTGCTGTAGTGCGAGTTTGCTAAAAATTGGGTTGTCGTTTAGGCGTAAATCGTTTTGTAGCCAATATAAAATGCGTTTGCTCATACTTTTGCTCTGGTTTTGTCGATGTTGTATTTACGAAACAAAGGTAGCTGAGGATTAGTTAATCGTGTTTTTAATCAAGTAAGTTTATAAATACGTGCAAGGTTGCAATTTGAGAAGAGGCGATAGAGTAACCGCCTCTTATTTTATTAAAGTACGGTTTTACTTTGTCTTTTTTTGTTTTGCTATCCAATCGTTTATAACATCTTCAAGTACAGCCATAGGGAGTGAACCTTGGCCAATGACGGTATCGTGAAAGCTGCGTATATCAAATTGTGGGCCAAGCTCTTTTTCGGCTTTTGCGCGAAGTTCGCGTATTTTTATTTCGCCCATTTTGTACGAAAGTGCTTGGCCTGGCCATGAAATATAGCGGTCTATTTGATCTTCCACGGCGCTTTGTGGCAACGCGGTGTGGCTTGCTAGGTAGTCAATTGCTTTTTGGCGGCTCCAGCCGAACGCATGAATACCGGTATCAACCACTAAGCGCACTGCACGCCACATTTCGTAACCTAAACGGCCAAAATCGCTGTAAGGGCTTTGATAAAAACCCGCTTCTTTACCTAAACGTTCTGTATAAAGTGCCCAACCTTCGCCAAATGCAGAGTGGCTGAGTGTGCGTCTAAATTCGGGTACATTTAACTCCATAGCAATGGCGTTTTGTAAATGGTGCCCTGGTATGGCTTCGTGCAGGCTGAGTGCTTCTAAATTATATAAAGGCTGCAGTTTAGGTGTTGAGGCTAAAAAATAAGTACCAGGAGAGCGGTTATCTGGCGGTGGCATATAAAACGCGCCACGACTTGCTGAGCCTTTAATAGTAAAGGTGTTACGCGGTAAGTGGCCAAAGTAAGTGGGCAATTTGCCATACATTTTTTGCGTGATATAAGCGGTTTTTTCAAGTAGGTCTTGCGCGTCTTTTGCGTAAAATTGCTCATCGGTTGCTAAAAACTCTAAAAACTCACTATAGGTGCCATCAAAGCCTACTTCATCAATAATGGCTTGCATTTGCGCTTTAATACGCGCGACTTCTTTTAGGCCTAGCTCATGTATTTGTTTAGGCGTCGCGTTAGTTGTGGTGTAGTAATTAACGGTGTATTTGTAATAATCAAGCCCGCCTTCAACGCTTGCAATGCCCGGCTTCGCTCTACAGTGTGACATGTAATCATTTTTAAAAAAGTCATAAAAATGCTGATAGGCAGGAATTACTTTTTCTTCAATTAACGCTTGTGCTTTTTGTTTTAAACTCGCTTTTTGCGCTGCACTAAATGTATTAGGTATACGCGTGAAGGGCTCGTAAAGGGCGCTTTTTTCGGGGTTTTTAACTAAATGCGCGCTAATGCTTTGGCTGTAATTTTCAAAGGTTTTACAGTAATGAGTAAAGCCTGTTTTTATACCTTCTTTCATTAAATCAATATTTTGCTGATTAAAGCGCGGGTAGTCGGCAAGGCTGATTAAAAATGCGTTGTAATCATCCGCTGTTAAAAAAGCCATGTTAGCGGGTGCTTCTGCAAAGTAAGTATGCCAGCCACTTAAAAAATTAACCGGAAAATACTTATCTTGATAAAGGTAGCTTTGCTGCTCGGTTTCGCGCTCATATTTAAATAAGCGATAGTTCATTAGTTGCTCGTTATTGAGCGTTTTTGGGTCAATGTTGGCTAAGCTTTTTAGTACGCTGTTGTTATAAGTTTGGCGATTAGCAATGGCTTGCTCGCTCCAGTTTGGTAATGTGCCGTTTGGTTTCCAACCGTCAGGGTCGGTTCGAAAAAATATTTTTTCAACTTTGGCATTTTGCCAGTGGTTATCAATAATGGTTTTTAAATCGCTGTTGCTGTCGGCAAGGCTTGGTAGCGAGGTGGTTGCTAAGCAAATAGCTAAAATACGTTTTTTAAACATAGTGATCCGTTATTGGCGAGTTAGTCGCGCTTTTTTATTTTAATTTGTGCTCAATATAGTACCAAGTTAACTTAATCAATGCGCTTACTTTTACCCTTATGTATTTATCGGTTGTATTTTAAGATTGAGCAAATTTCACTACATAACTTACAGCAGCTCTAGTTTATTGTTTTATCAGCGTTTAGAATGATTAAAACTTATTATAAAAAATGACCGTCATGTTTAATAAAGTAATCGCCTTGATTGATGAAGCAAACAACCAAGACCCAAATAGTGAGCAATTTAATGGGCAAAGCGTGCCCAAAGAAAGCCTTTATGCTACTCGAATGAGCGACATGCTTAGCCGTTTTAACCCCGATGCTGGCGAGCTTATGCAAATTGCAGTGCGTGGGCAGCATATACAACGCTGGAAGTCGCCGCGTAGTGACTTTGAAATGAACAAGCAAGGCTATCATCAATGGCGCAGTGCACTTTATATATTTCATGCAAGTAGTGTTGTTGCGCTTATGAAGCAAGCTGGTTACGGCGAAGCTGAGCAAAACAGAGTGTACGATGCGGTGGCTAAAAAAAATATTAAACGTAACCCAGACAGCCAATTAGTAGAAGACGTAGCAAGCCTCGTATTTATTGAGCATTACATGTTGGGGTTTGCTAATAGTAAGCCTGATTACGATGAGCAAAAATGGATAGGGATTATTCGCCGTACATGGCAAAAAATGTCAGATGACGCGCATGAGTTTGTACTTGCAGGTAATATTACATTGCCAGCGCCGCTTGTTGGGCTTATCGATAAAGCGCTTGAGTAAAAGAACATAAATAAAAAGGAATTTTAAATGTATTGTCCTCGTAGTAATACGCCACTTGAACCTTTACTTGTTGGCGGCATTACTGTTTTTACGTCAGCGCAAGGCGGCGTGTTTTTTGATAACAGCCAAATTTTTAAGTTTAGCTCGCCTGAGTTAAAGCATGGTCAGGTTTTACTTAAACACTTAAGTAACTATACCGAAAATGAAGGCGATGTTTCAATGCGAGTAAATTGCCCTAAATGCCCAAGTATTGTGATGATGCGCCGGTATTTTTCGCCAGTTAAGGCTGTCGAAATAGACGAGTGCCCAGGTTGCGCTGGCATATGGCTTGATAGCGGCGAGCTTGCAAAAATACACGAAAACCACCTAACCCCCAAAGAACGAAAACTGTTAGTGCACGAAATGTCCACCAATCATGGGTTTATAACTATTAAGCCGCCTGCTTCTAGGTTTATGCCAACTAATAAAAATAAAAGTGCACACGAAACCACGGTTGAGAACTTAGTGCGCTTAGCTTTACTTAGCTTGTAACGTTTAATAATGTATTAAAACAAAAAACGGCGTACTAAAAAGTACGCCGTTTTTGTAATAAATTAACGCTTATGCCGTTTATTTATTACGGTTTTCTTTTGCAAAGGCACGTATTTTACGTTTTTGCGAAAGCGTTACTTTATTAGTACGCCCTGCGAATGGGTTATCACCTTCTCTAAATTCAATTTTGATTGGGGTGCCCATAATTTTAAGTGCTTTACGGTAGTAGTTCATCAGGTAGCGTTTGTAGCTATCTGGTAAATCGTGAACTTGGTTACCGTGAATTACAATACGCGGCGGGTTATAACCACCGGCATGCGCGTATTTAAGCTTAACACGACGACCACGAACAAGAGGCGGCTGGTGATCGGCCTGTGCCATGTCCATAATACGGCGAAGCATTGCAGTACTTATACGCTTAGTTGCTGATTCGTACGCTTCATCAACCGATTCAAATAAATGGCCAACACCTGTGCCATGAAGTGCAGATATAAAGTGCAAGCGTGCAAAGTCAATAAAGCCTAGACGACGGTCAAGCTCGGTTTTAATACGATCTTTAACGTAGTCATCAAGCCCATCCCATTTGTTCACGGCAATAACCAATGAACGACCTGAGTTAAGCGCAAAACCTAATAAACTTAAGTCTTGATCAGAAATACCATCGCGCGCATCAACAACCAGTAAAACAACATTACAATCTTCAATAGCCTGCAGTGTTTTAATAACTGAAAACTTTTCTACTACGTCGCTTACTTTTTTACGTTTACGTACACCGGCTGTATCGATTAACACGTACTCTTTTTCGTTTCGTGTCATAGGGATATAGATAGAGTCGCGCGTAGTACCTGGCATATCGTACACAATTACACGTTCTTCACCTAGTATACGGTTTGTAAGTGTTGACTTACCAACATTAGGGCGACCAATAATTGCAAGCTTTACCGGCTTATCTGCAAATGCTTGGTGGTCGGTATCATCGCCTTCACCTTCTTCGTAAAGGTCTATTAGCTCTTCATCGTCATCGGCTACGTCTTCATCTTGTGCTGCTAGTTCGGCAATCACAGGTTGAAGTGTGTGCTCAAGTAAAAGTGTAATACCACGACCATGCGCTGCTGCTATGTGATGAATTTCACCCAGTGATAGCTGGTAAAATTCAGCACAGTTTGAATCAGCGTCTATGCCATCGGTTTTATTGGCAACAACAAAACATTTTTTGTCTTGCTTGCGAAGATGATTGGCAATAGCTTGGTCGGCAACGGTCATACCTACGCGTGCGTCTACTAAAAACAGTACGATGTCGGCTTCTTCAATAGCAAGTAGCGATTGGTCAGCCATTTCGATCTCGATGCCTTCTTCTGTGCCATCAATACCGCCCGTGTCCACCACGATAAATTCATAGCCATCGTAATTAGCTTGGCCATATTTTCTATCTCGTGTTAAACCTGGAAAATCGGCTACGAGTGCATCACGAGTACGTGTTAAACGGTTAAATAATGTGGATTTGCCCACATTGGGTCGCCCAACTAGAGCGATCACGGGAAGCATAAACTACCTCTTTAAAAAACAACAAAAGGCTTCGCAGAGCGAAGCCTTACAAAAAACCTTTAAGTGTTAGCTAGTTAGTTTGGTATTGTTACCGCACTTACTTCACCGTCACGGGTGTATAATATCAGTTTGTCGTCGGCAACAACAGGTTCAACAAAGAAGCCTGAGCTGTCAAAGTCTTCACGAGATACAAGCTCACCAGTGTCTTTGTTTAGCCAATGTAGGTTACCTTCCTGGTCGCCTAAGGCTAAATAGTTACCTGTAACAGCAGGACCTGTTAAGTACCAACCACGAAGTGCGGGTTGGCTCCAACGTTCAATACCTGAATTTTTATCTAATGCATAAACAACGCCGTTGCTGTCTACTACATAAATACTTTGCGCATCCATCGAAATTTCGCGATAGCTACTGTATTCGCGCTTCCAAACAACATTACCAGAGCGAATATCTACTGCAGCTAAGTTACCGTTGTATGCAATTGCATAAGCGTATGGGCCGCTAATGAGTGGCTGCGTGTCTACATCAACTAGGCGTTCAAATTCTGAGGCACCTTTTGCAGCTGCAATTTCTGCACTCCAAGCTGAGTAACCACTTTCTGAAATTAAAACGCTTAATTTACCTGTTTCAAGGCCAACTAAAACACCACCATTGGCAACAGTGGGTGCACTTTGTCCGCGTAATGTAAGCGCAGGCACTTCTTGCTCAAAGCTCCAACGCTCTTCACCAGTATCGGGATGAAGGGCTAGTAATTTACCCGAGCCTAAGTTTACAAATATTAAGCCATCGCCAGCTGCTGCTTTAGAAAGTGATTCACCAGGTACGTTTTTACGCCATACTTCTTCACCGGTTTCACGGTCAAGTGCTACAACAAAGCCATGTTCAGAACCGATATACAGTTTACCATAAGCTTGTAATATACCACCTGATAATTTTGCTGAACCGTCGTCGCTCCAAGGCCAAAAAGAGGTGTCTTGGCGTACGTCGGTGTCCCACTGTACATCGCCGTTAGTAAGCGATAACGCTTCTACTTGACCTTCGCGGTTAGCAACATAAACAGTGTCTTTGTAAACAGCAGGTGTTAAGCGAGAAAAGTAATGCTCTACGCCGCTACCTACAGACTCTTGCCAAACAACATCAGTTTCAAACTGATTGACGATTTCTGGAAGGACTAGTTCGTCTTCTTCATCACTTGATGAACAACCCATTAGCGTTGCCATACATAGGGCAAGGGTTGCGGTCGTTAATTTTTTCATACCTAAAACCTTATGCCGCTGGGCTAGTTACTGCTAGGTCATCTAACTTAACTTGTAAAAGTGGGTTGCCTGTTAACCCTCCTGCATCTACCGCGGCTTGGTAAGCAGTACGTGCTTGTTCTTTATTACCTTGCTGAGCATAAATATCGCCTTTAAGCTCTGCAACGTTTGCATTAAATGCTTCAGGTAATGGTGCATTTAGTGTGCTTAAAGCATCGTCAAAATTAGTTTGTGCAATTTGAATACGCGCTAAACGTGTAATCGCAATTGCTTTTAATTCTGCATTATCAACGTTTGATACAATCCAGCTTAGCTTTTCGCTAGCAACATCTAATTTTTGTGCTTCTACCGCATCTTTAGCGGCAACAAACGCCGCAAGTGCAGCATAGTTTGTGTCTTTATTTTCACTGATAAAAGCATCTGCTGATGATAAAACATCATCACCTTCAACTAATTTAGTGTAAGAGTCTGACGCTTGCTCAGCGGTTGTAATTTGGTTTTGGTTGTAAGCTTTCCAACCGTATAAGCCACCTAAGCCAACAATTACACCAAGTGCCAGTGAAAGACCGTTTTCACGGAAAAAGCGTTTAATTGCTTCTGCTTGTTCTTCTTCTGTTGAATGTATATCCATGATTACCTCTAATATCTGCTTAGCCGTTTATAAGCTCAGCTAGTAGCGCTTTAGCTTGTTCTAATTTTAATGTGACTTGTTCTTTACGCTCGCGTAAATACTTTATGGTCACAACGCCTTGCTCTAATTCATCTTCACCAATAATTACGGCAACAAGTGCATCGCTTTTATCGGCACGTTTTAATTGTTTTTTAAAGTTTCCGCCACCCGCGTGAACCATCACACGAAGGCCAGCCACATCACGGCGTAGTTCTGACGCAATAATTGGGGCTTGAATACTTGCTTTGTTGCCCATTGCCGCTAAATATACATCAGCATTACGACGTATGTCACCAACACATTCAAGTGCTTGTAGTAGCAATACTAAGCGCTCTAGGCCCATTGCAAAGCCAACTGCTGGGGTTGCCTTTCCACCAAGTTGCTCTACTAAACCGTCGTAACGTCCACCTGCACACACAGTGCCTTGCGCGCCAAGGCTGTCGGTTACCCATTCAAATACTGTGCGGTTGTAATAGTCTAAACCGCGCACTAATTTTTCGTTAACCGTGTATGAGACGCCAGCTGCGTCTAAACGTTCACATAAATTTTCAAAATGTTCTTTTGATTCAGCATCTAAATGCTCAGATAATTTAGGCGCATCAACTAAGATTGCTTGAACGTCTGGATTTTTGCTATCAAGTACACGTAACGGATTTGAATACATACGGCGTTTTGAGTCTTCATCAAGCACGTCGGTATGTTGTTCAAGGTAAGCAACAAGCGCATCTCGGTAATCGGCGCGCGCTTCGTTAGAACCTAAAGAGTTAAGCTCTAAACGTACGTGCTCGCTAATGCCAAACGCTTTCCATAATTGCGCTGTTAATAAAATAACTTCTGCGTCTATGTCGGCTGTGGCAATACCAAATGTTTCTAAACCAAATTGGTGAAACTGACGATAACGACCTTTTTGCGGGCGTTCATGACGAAACATTGGGCCCATGTACCAAAGTCGTTGTTCTTGATTGTACAGTAAGCCATTTTGGTTGCCAGCACGTACACACACTGCGGTGCCTTCTGGGCGAAGTGTTAGTAAGTCGCCATTGCGATCGGCAAAGGTGTACATTTCTTTTTCTACTATATCGGTTACTTCACCAATAGAGCGTTTAAATAGATCGGTTGATTCTACAATAGGAAAACGAATTTCTTGATAACCGAACGATGCTACAGTCTCGCGTAAAATGTTTTCTACTTTCTGCCAAATTTGTGTATCGCCCGGCAGACAATCGTTCATACCGCGAACTGCCTGAATTTGTTTTGCCACTGATAAATCCTAATTACTGTTTATGTGTAATAAAAAAATGCTTACACAACGAGAATGCTTAAAATTGACCCGACATTATATACCCAAACCAACTCAAGATGCGAGCGTCGTTGGAATTAAAAGAAATTACCATTATTAAAAGTAATACTTTGATATAAAGCTCGATGAAGCGCTGAACTCTGTATTTTTGAACGCTTGGGTAAATCTATTATAAGGGTCAACGCCAAACACGAATGCTTGGCGGTTTATACGTTGTTTATTCGACTATTTTTACATCGATAGGGGTTTGGCTTTGCTTTTTATCTATAAAATCGCGAACGTAGCCCTCTAGTTGCTCAACAATATTGTTATTGTCGATACGGGCTTTTTGACGTTTACCATTAATATACAAACCAGAACGGCGATTTGCACCGGCAAGGCCAATATCACTGACGAGTGCTTCACCAGGGCCATTTACTACACAACCAATAACCGATACAGAAACCGGTTCGATTATATCTTCAAGGCGTTCTTCTAGTTGGTTCATAGTGCTTACTACATCAAACTCTTGACGAGAGCAGCTGGGGCAGGCAATAAAGTTAATACCACGAGAGCGAATGCGCAGTGATTTTAATATATCAAATCCTACTTTTATTTCTTGTACCGGGTCGGCGGCGAGTGATACACGTAATGTATCGCCTATGCCTTCGGCTAGTAACATACCTAAGCCAACAGCTGATTTAACCGAACCTGAACGCATGCCGCCAGCTTCAGTGATACCCAAATGCAAAGGTTGGTCTATTTCTTTTGCAAGCAAGCGATATGCGCCTACAGCTAAAAATACGTCTGACGCTTTTACCGATATTTTAAATTGATCAAAATCAAGGCGACGTAATATATCAACATGGCGCATTGCTGATTCTAATAACGCCTCAGGTGTTGGTTCACCATATTTTTCCTGTAAATCGCGCTCAAGTGAGCCGCCATTAACGCCAATACGAATAGGGATGTTGTGCTCGCGAGCTGAATCAACAACAGCTCTAATGCGCTCTTCGCTTCCGATATTACCAGGGTTTATACGTAAGCAATCTACGCCATACTTTGCCACTTTTAGGGCTATGCGGTAATCAAAATGAATGTCGGCAACAAGCGGAATACTTACTTGCTCTTTTATACTTTTAAACGCTTCAGCAGCGTCCATAGTCGGTACCGATACTCGTACTATGTCGGCGCCAGCATCTTGTATAGCTTGAATTTGTGCAACGGTTGCATCAACATCCATGGTGTCGGTATTAGTCATAGACTGTACGGCAATTGGAGCACCGTCGCCAATAGGCACATTGCCTACATTAATACGGGTGGATTTTCTGCGTTTAATTGGTGATTCTGAAAACATAGCGACTACTCTGCTAATGGTAATGTAAATTTGGCTAAACGGTTCTTAGGAAAAGCCGAAATATCTATTGGCTCACCGTTTAAGGTAATGTTAACTACATTGTGCTTACCAAGCACAACAGCAAAAGGAGGTGTACCAGAAACAGTCATTCTGTAACCTGCTTTTTTAACGCCAAAGGCTATTTTTTCGCCTTCGCCGTCGTGAATTTCGACCCAGCTTTCGTCATTAAATAGCATTTCTATTGTGCTGATGTCGGCTTTATCGGTATCTGACTCTGAAGTTTGTTCGTTAACTGCTTGTGTTATTTCGTTATTTGTAAAATCTGTACTTTGCTCAACAGGCTCTTGGCGTAACTCATCAACATCGTTTGCTGTTTTTTGCTGTTCAATATTAGTTGATTGAATGGCTTGGCGTTCACTCATTATGGTGTTGCCAATATTTATATTTGTGGTTTGTTCTTCAATTGGGGTGGCGTTTTGCCAAAACCATAAAGCAGACGAGCCAATAACAATGGCTATAATAATGTAAGTTACCAACATTAAACGGCTATCGCTTGCTTCTTTTTCTGTACGACGAGAAAAGCTCTGCATGTTAGCTGGTTTTGCTGGTTCAGGTGGTGCTGGCAACATGGCTAATATAGGTGCGCTATCTACTTTTAATTCACGGCAATAGTTTTTTATGTAGCCTTTAACAAAAGTAATAGGTCCTAACGCTTGAAAGTCGTCATTTTCAAGGTGCTTAATTTGAAACTCAGATAGCTTTAGTGGTTTAGCGATGGTTTCAATGCTTACCTTAGCTTGCTCTCTGTGTGCTTTTAAAATTTGGCCTACTGTAGGCTGTTCGCTTTGCGTATTTTCTTCATTCATAATAGGTATGAGTCTGGATCCACTAGTAAAAGTCTATGTCCTGGTTTTAGCTCTATATCAGGACTTAATTTATTCCATCGCATTAATTCATCAATTAATACTTGCTTCTGGGTAGCAATATCGTAAAGGGAGTCGCCAGATTTAATTTCGTAATAAATATTAGGATCGTTTAAGTAAATTTTGCTGCCATTCATTACCCGATCCGACTCTTTTAATCCATTCCATTGTAGGAGCTTTTGTAGTTTAACATTGTATCGCACCGAAATGCTAAATAGGTTTTCACCAAACTCAATGATATGAAAAGGCACTCGTAATGTTGCGACTTTAGGATTTAACATAGGTAACGCTGTTTGCTTATTTGATGATAAGTTTGTAAATGTAACGTCACTACCGTTTTGGTAACCACTCGTTTCAAAAATATCTTCATTTTTAGTGGCTTCGTAAAAAACAACATTTGAGTCGTTACTGGCAGCTGTCGTGTTCGTCGTGACTGTTGGCTGATTTGTTTGAGGTGAATTAAAGTTAGCCGTTTTAGGCGCCCCAAAAGAAATAATTTTCACTTCTTCTTTTGGTGCTGCTGGTACTACTTTAGCTATAACTGTTGAAGCTGCTGTGCTTGTCTTAGTAGCAGGCTCTTCAATAACTGACTCAGGCATATTTGTTGTATTTGGTTGAGTTGTTAACGCAAGTAATATCGCAGACGTATCTGTTGATGGCCCAGAGGGTTTAATTTGTTGTGTTTCAGCTTGTACTGGCTGTTTTACAATTGTTGTTACAGGTGCTTTAGGTGTAACTTTTTTTGGAGTGACTTCTTGTGTTGTTGCAGCTTCATCAACAGCTGTATCTGCGCTTGTGTTTATATCATTTCTGGCTATGACCGGATTCGCATCTTGCGTGTTTTGTTCAGGCTTTGCTGGAGTTACTTGTGCAGGTTGCTTAATAACCAGGCTTGTTGTGCTGTCTTGGTTAGGTGCCTTTTTTCTTACTATTTTTATTTTTGGTTTTGCACTTATATATGTGCCGTCTGCATCAGCTTTTAACTCGTTGAGTTTTGCCTTACGATATTTCTCGCGCAGCATTTCAAATTCGTTAAATCGTGTGCGTTGCTCTCTAATTGCGTATGCTTCGTTACTAGTAGAATAGGTTTGTAAAAGTGTGCTTGCTACTTTTTCGGCTTCTTCTATTCGACCCATGCGATTTTTAACTAAATAGCTAAGCATTAAAGCACGCGAGGATACTCGACCTGTGTCGTCATGTTTTTTAAGAATGTCGTTCGCTTTGTATAAGTCACTTTTTGCATAAAACAGAGCCGCTAAGCTTATAAGAGTAGAGGTTCGTTGAGAGCTGTGATTAAGCGCTTGCTTAAAGTAAGTTTCTGCGTTTTCAAAATCATCAAATTCAATGGCGCACAACGCTAGATTTTCGTAGCTCTCGGCAACACGAATATACGTTGGAATTTCAATGGCTTTTAAAAATTGATCGGTGGCGCGGTCGTATTCATCAATACCACATAAAAATACACCGTAGTTGTTGAGTGTATTAGGATCATCAGGCTTTATATCTAATGCTTTTTGATAGGCTCTGTCGGCTAATGGGTTTTCACCTACTTGCTGGTAGTAATAGGCCATAGAGTAATGAACTTCAGGTAAGTTGGGAGCGAATTCAGCAGCGCGTTCTAGGTTGTATTTTGCTTGTGAATTATTACCTGTTTTTAGGTACTGTAAGGCTAAAGCTATTCGAGTGCGTGCTGCCCCGGCGTTATTGATTTTATTTTTGACAACGGGCTTATTACTGCCGTTATAACTACTTTCGGTAACACAGCCACTTAAAGCCAGTGCCGATAGTGTTATAGCAAGTATAGATCGCATTACCTTATCTCTTTATTTTTGTCCATATTGCCTATATTACCTAAAAGCCCTCATGTTGCATCAATTATTTAATAATAAACGATTTAACAGGAGGGCTTTTAGTAATTTAACTAAATTTAGGCTTGCTGGATGTTAACTGAGATTTTGTTATCGTCACGCATTTTCTTTTTCGCCATACGTTTAGTGCGGTCAACTACATCGCCGGCTAATTGCCCACATGCTGCATCAATATCATCCCCGCGAGTACGACGCACAATACATGTAATGCCAGCAGCTTGTAAAACCTTAGAGAAACGGTCTATTCGGCTGTTGCTCGAGCGTGTGTATTCGTTACCCGGAAATGGATTAAACGGAATAAGGTTTACTTTAGAAGGCGTGCCTTTTAACGTTTTAACTAATTCGTGAGCTTGGTCGGTGCTGTCGTTAACGCCGTTAAGCATTACGTATTCAATTGTTACGTCTTTATTGGCTTTAGAGCCATCAATGTAACGACGACATGCCGCTAAAAACTCTTCAATAGGGTACTTTTTATTAATAGGCACTAAAATATCACGCAGTGCGTTATCTGGCGCGTGAAGTGAAATAGCAAGTGCTACGTCAATCTTCTCTTTTAATAAATCAAGTGCCGGTACCACGCCCGATGTACTTAGTGTTACGCGGCGCTTAGATAAACCAAAGCCCCAGTCGTCCATCATTAATTCCATAGCGGGTACTACGTTTTTAACGTTAAGTAATGGCTCGCCCATACCCATCATTACTACGTTAGTAACAGGGCGTTTTTCGCTGTTGCCATCTAGGCCAATATCTTTAGCTACACGCCATACTTGGCCAATAATTTCAGACACTTTTAAGTTACGGTTAAAGCCTTGTTGTGCGGTAGAGCAAAACGTACATTCTAAAGCACAGCCAACTTGTGAAGATACACATAACGTTGCACGTTCTTTTTCTGGGATCCACACGGCTTCTACTTCTTGGCCGCCTTCAAGTACTAATGCGTATTTAATTGTACCGTCGCTCGCTTGTTGGCGAACTGATATTTCAGGGGCTACAATTTCGCATTCAGCTTTAAGCTTTTCTTTAAGCTTTTTATTTACATTGCTCATTTCGTCGAAGTTATCTACGCCAAAATGATAAATCCATTTCATCACCTGATCGCCACGAAATGGCTTTTCACCGAACGATACAAATAGCTCACGCATTGCATCTCGGTTTAAATCTAATAAGTTAATCTTTTTTTGCGCAGTGGTCATGAAACAACCTTAATCAGTAACGGTGGTGATAAAATTTACAAGGGCGAATTGTACACAATTCACTCACTTTAATCATTAAGTAAAACATCAAATATGCCAGTGTAATACTTTAATTAATGACTAAAAAAGGGCTCGAAAGCCCTTTTCATACTTTGCATCACAGGGTTAACTGTGAAACTCAAATTAACGAGTACGTGGGCAAAGCTCTTCGTCAGCGAAGAAGTACGCGATTTCGCGAGCAGCAGATTCAACAGCGTCAGAACCGTGAACAGCATTTTCGTCAATGCTGTCAGCGTAGTCTGCACGTAAAGTACCAGCTAGTGCTTCAGCAGGGTTAGTAGCCCCCATGATTTCACGGTTTTTAAGAACAGCGTTTTCGCCTTCAAGAACGGTAACCATTACTGGGCCAGAAGTCATGAAAGAAACTAAAGCGCCAAAGAAAGGACGTTCGCTGTGCTCAGCGTAGAAGCCTTCAGCTTTCTCTTGTGAAAGGTGAACCATTTTAGCTGCAACGATTTTAAGGCCAGCAGTTTCGAAACGGTTGTAGATAGCGCCGATGTGGTTTTTAGCTACTGCATCAGGTTTTACGATTGAGAAAGTACGCTCTAAAGCCATCTTTATGCTCCAATAATTTATAAGTAAAAGTGTGAATATTAACGGGCGCGAATTATACGCGCTTTAGCTGAAAAATCCTAATTTTATTAAAAACCAGTTCAATTACAATTTTATGATCTTGATCAAGGGGAAATTTTTAGTGCTATTTATACTGCCGCGCTTTGATTTTATATTTAAATTTATGACGCACACAATTGGCTTAATGCCCTTTGTTGTAGGGAGCGCAAATGTCACCTGTTTCTTCAAGCCCTTTTATACCTGAACTATTGTGCCCTGCAGGCAGTTTAAAAAAAATGCGTTACGCCTTTGCATATGGAGCCGATGCCGTTTACGCCGGCCAGCCTCGCTACAGTTTGCGTGTGCGTAATAATGAGTTTGACTTAGAGACCTTACAAGTAGGTATTAATGAAGCTCACGCATTAAATAAAAAGTTTTATGTGGTATCAAATATTGCACCGCATAACGCTAAGGTTAAATCGTATTTACGTGATATTGAACCGGTAATAGCAATGGGGCCCGATGCGCTGATTATGTCCGATCCGGGTTTAATTATGCTTGTTCGTGAAAAGTGGCCAGCCATGCCTATTCACCTATCGGTGCAAGCAAATGCCGTTAATTACGCTAGTGTGCGGTTTTGGGCAAAACAAGGTATTGAGCGTGTTATTTTATCTCGCGAGCTATCGCTTGAAGAAATAAAGGAAATACGCACACAGTGTCCAGAAACTGAGCTAGAAGTATTTGTGCATGGTGCATTATGTATGGCTTATTCTGGACGATGTTTACTCTCGGGTTATATAAATAAGCGCGATCCAAATCAAGGTACATGTACGAATGCATGCCGTTGGGGTTACGATGTAAAATCTGGGGTTGAAAACGAGACGGGCGAAATGGTGCATAAGTTTGATCCGAAACAGGTAATTCCTACTCTTGGCGAAGGCGCGCCAAGTAACGATGTATTTATGCTCGAAGAGCAAGGTCGCCCAGGTGAGTATATGCCAGCATTTGAGGATGAGCATGGCACTTATATTATGAATTCAAAAGATTTGCGTGCCGTGCAGTACGTTGAACAGCTTACAAAAATGGGCGTACATAGTTTAAAAATAGAAGGGCGTACTAAATCATTTTATTACGTTGCGCGCACCGCGCAAGTGTATCGTAAAGCAATAGATGATGCGGTTGCGGGTAAACCATTCGATACAAACTTATTTAAGACGCTTGAGAACTTAGCACATAGAGGCTATACGGAAGGCTTTTTAAAGCGCCATGCTCACCAAGAATATCAAAACTACGAATACGGTCATTCGGTGTCTACTAAGCAGCAATTTGTGGGTGAAGTACTAGGGCGCTGCGAAAATGGACTAGTTGAAATCGACGTTAAAAATAAATTTTGTGTTGGGCATTCTTTAGAGCTGATGACACCGCAAGGAAACATTACGTTTGAGCTTGAATACATGCAAAACAAAAAGGGCGAAAGTATTAGCGATGCCAAAGGCTCAGGGCATATTGTAAAAGTTCAGTTAGATGAAGGTATTAATTTAGAGCACGCTATATTGATGCGTAATTTAGATGAGCACCAAGATACACGTAACCCACATAAGCATGCAGTAGCGAACTAACGATTAAACTTAGTAATGAAGGTATCTGTATATCACTGTGAACTTTATTGCTTAAATAAAACGAAAAAGATTATTAATAATAAAAAGTTTTTATTAAAGGAATGAACTAATTTACAAGCAGTCTGTTAAATCAAGACTCTTCTTTCTTAGTGTTTGCATGAGTTATAACTAATTTGGCCAAAATGATAGTAAGTACAACTGCAGGGAATATCCATACATAGTCACCCATTGTTTTTAACTCCAAAACTTAATTGATTATATAAACATTAATGTTTTTTTAGCGTTTTGCAATAAATAGTTAATGGGTGCTCGGTATCTTTTTTAGAGATGAAAAGCGTTAAGTAACTTATAAACTATATAAAACAAGTGCGATTCAGTATTCGCACTTTATTCAAGGTCAACGAAGGAGGTAATAGTGGCACTACTAATAAATAATAAATGCATTAACTGTGATATGTGCGACCCAGAGTGCCCAAATGAAGCAATTTATATGGGCGCTAAAATTTATCAGATAGATTCTGAAAGGTGCACCGAGTGTATAGGGCATTATGAAAAGCCAACCTGTATCAGTGTATGTCCAATAGATTGCATTAAACCAGATCCAAATTGCCGAGAAACTTTAGATGAGTTAGCCGATAGATATATACGTATTAATGGTTAGTAATAGTAACTAACAATTTTACTCATACAGCTATATATAAAAGCAGTTTGTGTGAGTGCTCAAGATGAATAATTATAAGGAGGCTCAAAGTTATTATTTTCGTAAGAGTGAAATTAGTTCAAAGTAAATAACCTCATCCTTTGTATAAACTGATTGAAAGGTCTTTTTATATGCAAATTATACCCCCTCAAACCGCAGTTTGTATGTATTTTGTACTAAAACCAAATTCTTTTGAATAAGCGTGAAATAAACGTTGACCATCATTCGAATATCCCTATAATGCGACCCCACTGAGACGGCAGAGCAGGCAACGCTTAGCGAGGCAAGCAAACCACTTAGTGAGTCGAGTAAAACTTGAGTTTAGATTTTTATAAAATTTAAAATTAAGTGTTGACAAAAATATAGGAAAGCGTAAGATTTGCTTCCCTTGAGTCGCTAAGGCAACTCAAACGTTCTTTAAAAATATAAAGCAATCATCTGTGTGGGCACTCGTACAGATTGAGTTCTAACAGCCAAGCTTAGTTCGCTAAGTGAGGCAAACAAATTAGAGTCTCAATTAAAACTGAGTGACCAACAGCAATAACTTACTTAGGTGTTC
>NZ_PNDV01000071.1:0-10309 GCF_005930865.1 Pseudoalteromonas sp. S554
GAGCGCTAATATTGTACTTTTTACTTAATGCTTCAGAGTTTTCCTGCTCAGCAAGTTGTGCGAGCTTTAACTTAAATATTCTTTTGTACTTGGACATAAAAAGACCCCCAGTAATTGGATTGTCCAACTATTGGGGGTCACTTCAAAAGCCGGTTTTTTTAATTTAGGAAGATTACAAACCTAACTTTTTCTCAAGGTAGTGAATATTAGTTCCACCATTTTGGAAATTCTCGTCTGCAAGAATACGCTTATGCAAAGGAGTATTAGTTTTAATCCCATCAATTACTAATTCGTTTAGTGCATTACGTGCACGGGCAATAGCTACGTCACGGTTTTCACCGTAAGTAATTAGCTTGCCAATCATTGAATCGTAATGTGGTGGAACCGTATAGTCAGCGTAAATATGGCTGTCCCAACGAATACCTAGCCCACCAGCGGGGTGAAAACGTGTAATTTTACCCGGTGACGGGATAAACGTTTCAGGGTCTTCAGCATTAATTCGACATTCAATCGCATGACCACGAATAACGACATCGTCTTGCGTGAATGATAATGGCTGACCCGCTGCTATTTTTAGCTGCTCTTTGATTAAGTCAATACCCGTAACCATTTCTGTTACTGGGTGCTCAACCTGAATACGGGTATTCATTTCAATGAAGTAAAACTCGCCGTTTTCGTATAAAAACTCAAACGTACCCGCGCCACGGTAACCAATTTCAATACACGCACGTGTACAACGCTCACCAATAAACTTACGCGTCTCTGCTGTTATACCTGGCGCTGGTGCTTCTTCAACTACCTTTTGATGACGGCGCTGCATTGAACAATCGCGTTCACCTAAGTGAACTGCATTACCTTGTCCGTCGGCTAATACTTGTACTTCGATATGACGCGGGTTTTCAAGGTATTTCTCCATGTAAACCATACCGTTACCAAAAAACTGTTTAGCTTCTTGCTGCGTTAGTGAAATTGAATTTACTAATTCAGATTCATTGCGTACTACACGCATACCACGGCCACCACCGCCACCAGCGGCTTTAATAATAACCGGATAACCAATGCGCTTAGCAATTTGCATGTTGCGTTCGTTATCGTCTGTTACAGGGCCATCAGAACCCGGCACACATGGAACGCCTGCTTTACGCATTGCGGCAATAGCAGATACTTTATCGCCCATTAGACGAATTGTGTCGCCTTTTGGCCCAATAAATACAAAACCGCTTTGCTCAACTTGGTCTGCAAAATCTGCGTTTTCTGCAAGGAAACCATAACCTGGGTGAATCGCTACCGCATCAGTTATTTCGGCCGCAGCAATAATGCGCGGTATATCTAAATAACTTTCTGTTGCTGATGGCTTACCAATACAGATGGTTTCATCTGCAAGCAATACATGCTTAAGATCGCGATCCGCCGTTGAATGAACAGCAACCGTTTTGATCCCAAGCTCTTTGCAGGCGCGCAATATACGAAGTGCTATTTCACCTCGGTTTGCTATGACTACTTTATCTAACATTAGAGTTGGCCTTTTACGTTATGCTATTAGTCAATGATGAATAGAGGTTGGTCAAATTCAATTGGCTCGCCATTTTCAGCTAAAATTGCGCGTACAGTACCCGCTTTATCAGCTTCAATTTGGTTCATCATTTTCATGGCTTCAATGATACACAGTGTATCGCCTACATTAACTTTAGAGCCTACTTCTACGTAAGCAGGTGCCTCTGGAGAAGATGCTGAGTAAAATGAACCAACCATAGGTGATTTAACTTGATGACCCGTTGGTGCAGCAGGCGCAGCTTCTGCTTCAACTGCTACAGGGGCAGCAGGGGCTGGCGCTTGCTGTGCAGGAGCTGGCGCATATTGTTGTGGTGCAAATTGTGGGTAAGCTGGACCCGCACTCATATTGTTACGGTTTATGCGTACCGACTCTTCACCTTCAGTGATTTCTAGTTCCGCAATGCCCGATTCTTCTACTAATTCGATAAGTTTTTTTATCTTGCGAATATCCATTACACGACCCGCCTGTTAGTTTGTTAGTGTGTTAATTTTTAAATTAAATTGCGTTTTGCGACCGGTTAACCGCTGCATTTAATGCTGCGTGGTAACCCATTGCACCTAATCCACATATAACGCCTTGTGCCACATCTGAAAAATAAGAATGATGGCGAAAAGCTTCACGTGCGTGCACATTGCTCAAGTGCACCTCATAAAACGGAATATCAACACTTAACAATGCATCACGTAATGCAACGCTTGTATGCGTAAATGCTGCGGGGTTAATAATGATACAATCAACCGCTTGCCAAGCATTATGAATTCGTTCTATGAGCGCTTGCTCACCATTACTTTGAAAGTGCGTAAGTTCAACATTCAGACTATTAGCGGTATTCGTTAGTTCGCTCATAATCTCGCTAAGTGTTTGCGTACCGTATTTTTCTGGCTCGCGCTTTCCTAGCATGTTTAAATTTGGACCATTAACAACTAAAATCTTTAATTTTGCAGCCATAATACGCGATATACCCTCTAAGTAATGAGTTAAGCCATTGCTAGCTATTTTTTAACTTTAAACTAAGCATAAAAAAGCTAAATTGCAACATTTTCTCACGTTAGCTGGGTATTATAGTGATTTCGACGTAAATAACAGCAAAATACTGGTCCAATCACTATTTAAGGTACATTTTGAAAGGTATAAATAACAAAGCCACTTAGTAAACTTAAGTGGCTTTATTGCACTATTATTGTGCGCTGGCACGCACTGTAGCAAGGTGTTTAGCAAAATCCTCAGCATTTAAAAAGCCTGTCACTCGCAACGTGCTTAGCTCTTGCCCTTGAGTATTAAAAAACAAAATACTCGGTAACCCGAAAACGTCATACTCTTCCATTAGCTCAATAGTTTTACTATCACTTTCAGTTAAATCGATTTGAATTAACTGATAATGACTAAACTCCTTTTGCACATTTTCATCAGGAAAGGTGTAATGTTCAAACTCTTTACACGCAACACACCAATCGGCGTATAAATCGACCATAACAAGTCGACCTTGTTTATTGGCATCATCGACCGCGACTTTTAGTTCGGCTAAATTGGCAACGTGTTTAAACTCGTTTTTTTGTGAGTTTACTTGGACTTGTACAGGCCAAAAATAGTCTTTAGCTAAACTAAATCCAGTAAATACCAACAACATGGCTGCAAACCATAAAGCTGTTTTTAATTTACTTTGCTGCTGATTACTTTGCCAATGGTGTAAGTACAAAGCAGCAGCTAACGCCAATATACCTGCCATAAGTAATATAATGTTGGCGCTAATCAAACGCTCTAACAATATTAGCGGAACGACCAACATTACAAAGCCAAATAAGGTTTTAACTTGCTCCATCCAACCGCCTGCTTTAGGTAGTAATTTACCACCCGATGTACCAAGCAATAATAAAGGCAATCCCATGCCTAAACTCAATACATACAACGTTAGCCCGCCCACTAAGTAATCACCACTTTGCGCAACGTATAATAAAGCGGCTGATAGCGGCGCCGTGGTACAGGGTGATGCAATAAGCCCTGATAAAACCCCCATCAGGAATACCCCAATGTAATTACCGCCTTTTTGGTTATTGCTCACTTGGGTTAGTTTGTTCATCATACTGCTAGGTAATTTTATTTCGTACCAACCGAACATCGACATAGCCAACAACACAAACAATAAGCTAAAACTTATCAATACATATGGGTGCTGTAAGTAACCTTGCACTTGGCCGCCTAATGCAGCAACCACTAAGCCTAATGCAGCATAGGTGACCGCCATACCCTGAATATAAACAAATGACAGTGCAAATGCTTTTTTGGTAGACAGGTTCTTTTGACCCGCAATTAAGCTAGATAAAATAGGGAACATCGGAAATACACACGGTGTAAATGCCAAACCTACACCCACAGCAAAAAATATAGCAAGGTTAACCATTAAGCTCTGACTAGCTAGTTGCTCTGTAAAGGTGAGCTCTTTCTCAGGTGTTGCTGCAGTAACAGGTTTTTCTACAGGTTGGCTAAGTGCCGAGAATGCACTACTTGTTGCGGTATTGTCATTAGTATTATTCTCACCTGCCAGTACACTCAATGGAATGCTTATAATTTCAGGTGGATAACACAGCCCTGCTTTTGCACAGCCTTGATAACGCACCTTAACAACGCCATCTTCACTTACATTACTAAGCTTGCTGATAATACTGAGAGAATTAAAAAACACTTCAGTTTTACCAAAAAACTCATCTTCAATAACTTCACCAGAGCCCAACTCAGGCACGTCAATGCTGGCACCTTTAGCAATAATTTCTATTTTACCTTTGTATAAATAATAGTCATCAGCGATATCCCAACCAACAAATAACGTACTACCTTGCTGATCAAAATCAAATACAAACGCTTCATTTACCGGTAAAAATGTGTGCTGAGTTGGTTTAAGAAAATCATCAAGGGTATTTTGTGTTGCCCAAACAGGCGCCATTAATACGCTTAATAAAAAAAATAAAATAAAGCGCATTAATGAAGCACCTCATCCATCCAATTAAAGTAAGCCAAGTTACCGGTTGCTACATCAACGACTTGTATTTCTGGTACTTCATAGCTGTGAAGATCTTTCAAAGTTAAAAATACATCGTTCATTTTATCGGCCTTGGTTTTAATTAGCAGCTTCACTTCAGTTGCCTCGGCTACTTCACCTTCCCATATGTAAATTGAAGTCATGGCAGGTAAAATATTTACACAAGCAGCCAGTTTCTTTTCAATTAGCGCCATAGCCAATAAACGGGCTTCGTGGTTATCTCTGCAAGTGGTAAAAATAAGTTTAAATTGCGTTGTCATAGTGAACCTTTACTTGTTTACGGGGGTCTAGCCCCATAGTAGCTGATAGCGGGTATAATGTGTAGACACGAACTCTGTCAACATTTGAGGTCTTTACAGTAAAGTGACTTAAACCCACTAGCTATAACTTTACTAACATTAAAGTTTATTACTTACTCTTATTAGCTTGAAAATAGACCCGACAACCCTCACTTATATTTCATTAGCACCTTAATGAGTGTCATTTTAGAGAGTCTTATGTTTAGAATTTTATTTTTGCTGTTTATCATCATTCCTATTATTGAAATTGCCTTACTAATTCAGGTTAGTGACGTAATAGGTGGCTTCGCAACAATCGCTTTGGTGGTACTAACCGCTATTGTGGGTGCGAAAATGGTGAAACAGCAAGGGATGGGCGCATTACAAAACGTACAAGTGCAAATGGCTCAAGGGCAAATGCCGGCTAAAGAGTTGTTTACCGGTATTTGCGTGATTATTGCTGGGGTACTTTTATTAACACCTGGCATTATGACGGATGTATTTGGCTTACTGCTTCTTACTCCTGCAATTCGTAATAAATTAGCCGCAGGCCTTGCAAGTCAGGCAACTGTGAGAATGAGTGCAGGTATGCAACAAGGTCCTTCCCCATACGCGCAACAACCGCATTCGATGCGTGACCAGCAACAAACCGAACAACCAACAACCATTGATGGTGAGTTTGAACGAAAAGATTAAAAATTTATCATTTTTTCTCTTGGAATTTTTCACTCCACCCCCATTAATGAAAGCAAATTAGATACACTTTTTTCTGTACTGTTCAGAAACTGTTAGGAGAACTAAAAACATGAACATTCGTCCTTTACAAGATCGCGTAATCATCAAGCGTCTAGAAGAAGAAACCAAGTCTGCTGGCGGTATTGTATTAACTGGCTCTGCAGCTGAAAAATCAACTCGCGGAGAAGTTGTTGCCGTAGGTAATGGTCGCGTTTTAGAAAACGGTGACGTTCGCGCGTTAGAAGTGAAAGCCGGTGACACTGTGTTATTTGGCTCATATGTTGAAAAAACTGAAAAGATCGAAGGTCAAGAGTACCTGATCATGCGTGAAGACAATATTTTAGGCATTGTAGGCTAAACCTACTTTTCGTTTAACACACATTTTAAGAATTTAGAGGAAATTAAACATGGCAGCAAAAGAAGTACTGTTTGCAGGCGACGCACGTGCAAAAATGCTAACAGGCGTAAACATTTTAGCAAACGCAGTAAAAGTAACATTAGGCCCTAAAGGTCGTAACGTTGTACTAGACAAATCATTTGGCTCTCCAGTAATCACTAAAGATGGTGTTTCTGTAGCAAAAGAAATCGAACTTGAAGATAAGTTTGAAAATATGGGCGCACAAATGGTTAAAGAAGTAGCGTCTAAAGCAAATGATGCTGCTGGTGACGGTACTACTACCGCAACTGTGCTTGCTCAGTCTATTGTAAACGAAGGTCTTAAAGCAGTTGCTGCGGGTATGAACCCAATGGATCTTAAGCGCGGTATTGATAAAGCAATCATTTCTGCTGTTGCAGAACTTAAAGCGCTTTCTGTTCCATGTGCTGATACTAAAGCGATTGCACAAGTAGGTACTATTTCAGCTAACTCTGATAAAGAAATTGGCGACATCATTGCAGAAGCAATGGAAAAAGTAGGCCGTAATACTGGTGTTATCACGGTTGAAGAAGGTCAATCACTTGAAAACGAGCTAGATGTTGTAGAAGGCATGCAGTTTGACCGTGGTTACTTATCTCCATACTTTATCAACAACGCTGAAAAAGGCGCGGTTGAACTAGATAACCCATTTATCTTACTTGTAGATAAAAAAATATCTAACATCCGTGAATTATTACCAACATTAGAAGCGGTTGCTAAAGCAAGTAAACCTCTACTAATCATCGCAGAAGACCTTGAAGGTGAAGCGTTAGCGACACTGGTCGTTAATAACATGCGTGGTATTGTAAAAGTATCAGCGGTTAAAGCACCAGGTTTTGGCGATCGTCGTAAAGCAATGCTACAAGATATCGCGGTTTTAACTGGCGGTACTGTGATTTCTGAAGAAATCGGCCTTGAGCTTGAAAAGGCAACAGTTGAAGACTTAGGTACAGCTAAACGTGTAGTAATCACTAAAGACGACACAACAATCATTGATGGTGCTGGTGAAGAAGACGGCATTAACGGCCGTGTTGCACAAATCAAAGCACAAATTGAAGAAGCGACTTCAGACTACGATAAAGAAAAGCTACAAGAGCGCATGGCTAAATTAGCTGGCGGTGTTGCAGTAATCAAAGTAGGTGCCGCTACTGAGATGGAAATGAAAGAGAAAAAAGACCGTGTTGAAGATGCATTACATGCAACTCGCGCAGCGGTTGAAGAAGGTGTGGTACCAGGTGGCGGTGTTGCATTAGTACGTGCTGCTAGCAAATTAGTAGATTTACTAGGCGATAACGAAGACCAAAACCACGGTATTAAAGTGGCACTTCGTGCGATGGAAGCACCACTTCGTCAAATCGTTACAAACGCAGGCGACGAAGCATCTGTTGTTATTAACGCAGTGAAAGGCGGCGAAGGTAACTACGGGTACAACGCAGCCACTGGCGAATACAACGACATGATTGAAATGGGTATCCTAGATCCAACGAAAGTAACGCGTTCTGCATTACAATTTGCAGGATCGATTGCCGGACTAATGATCACCACAGAAGCAATGGTCGCTGAAATCCCTAAAGAAGAAGCGGGCGCTCCTGATATGGGTGGCATGGGCGGCATGGGTGGTATGGGCGGCATGATGTAATCATCACCGTTTAAGCACCTATCTTATATAAAACCCAGCTTCGGCTGGGTTTTTACTTTTTAGTACTTTTTTATTGTTATTGTTCAATTTACCCCCAAATAGTAATAACGTATAAATTAAAAAACCACACCATGGACATACTTAACAGTAATGGAATTACTTTCATCGCAGTGCTTGTAACCCTAATATCTGCATTGCTGCTTTTAATAGTTTGCCTTTTGTTAAAAATGATTACTTGGGGTAAAAGTATGTCGACAGGGGCATATTTGTTTTTAGCGTTTTTTTCCGCTTATTTCCCTGATGCCAATTCCGCCACCTACCTACGAAAATGTTCAAAAGGCGAAGCAAGAGCAAAGAAAACGTAAGGAAGACTCAGGCGACCCGCCGGATGAAGATGCATAATCTACAAATATATACAACCCTACACAAAACACACACTGATATGTAAAAATACGCAGCAACACAATCAAGGAGTAGTTTATGTCAGGTATAAAACAGCATATTGGCAGTATTGCCTTAATCGTAAAAGATTATGATGAAGCCATTGAGTTTTACACTAAAAAATTGAGCTTTGAATTAGTTGAAGATACTGATTTAGGTGAGGGAAAACGTTGGGTGTTAATTACACCGCCGCAGTCAAATGGTACGCATATACTACTTGCTCAAGCCACTGCGCCAGAACAAATAAGTGCTATTGGTAACCAAGCCGGTGGGCGTGTTTGGTTATTTTTACATACTAACGATTTTTGGCGCGATCATGAAAACATGTTAGCTAACGGTGTTGTCTTTAATGAACAACCCCGTAATGAACCTTACGGAGTTGTTGCTGTTTTTGAAGATTTATACGGTAATAAGTGGGATTTAATTCAACAAAAATAGAAAGCTTAATTTATTAAGGATCTAACTATTTTAAATAAATCGGAGGGTAGCATACCTCGCTCCCCTTCTCGCACACTGGCGATATCGCCAGCTTTAGCGTGCAGTGTTACACCATAACGCGCTGCTTCATCAATATTTAAACCCTGAGCCAATAAAGCACCAATAATACCAGTGAGTACATCGCCACTACCACCAACGGCCAGTGCTGCGTTACCGTCTTCACACACCCACGTATTCTCAGCATTATCAATTAGTGTTCCGGCTCCTTTTAATACGCAAGTAGCGTTATAGCGCTTAGCACACAATCGAGCATTCTCAAACCTATTTGACTCAACATCCACAATAGTTTTACTTAATAGCCTGGATGCTTCTCCTGGGTGCGGTGTAAGTACACATTGCTTTAATGTGTACGATGAGGCTTGTTTGGATAATAAATTTAGCGCATCGGCATCGATAACCAGTGGCATGTTATTAGTTTGGCAATAATATATAACCTCCTCAAAGGTTTTTTGTGCCCATTCATTCAGCCCCAGACCTGGCCCTATAACTACGCAGCTAGCCCACTCAAGCGCTTCTTTTAGATTAGTACTGGTTACCATTAATTCTGGCCTACCAATGCTTACAGGCACTACAGAACTTGAATGTGTATACACTTTTACAATACCCGCACCTGCTCTAAGTGCGGCCTCGCTGGATAATCTAATTGCGCCAGCCGTCCCCTCATTACCACCTACACAGAGGAGTTTACCATGAGTTCCTTTATGGCTATTTAGGTTACGCGCACCAAGCTTTTTAAAGCTCTTAATATTTATAAGTGTGCCGCTTGAAGTAGCGAGCTCAAAAAATGCAGGTCCAATATTTAGATCGTCAAATATTAACTCCCCGCAATGTTGTTTACCTATAGCCGTTGTTAGCCCCTGCTTAATAGCAACAAAGGTTATTGTTTTACTTGCTTGTATAGCAATACCTAAAGGTTGGCCAGTATCTGCGCTGATACCTGAGGATACATCTATACTCAATACAGGTTTATTACTGGCGTTAATTTCATTAATAATTTTAGCAAAATTATCGCGAACCGAGCTTGTGATCCCTGTACCTAGCATCGCATCTATAATTAAATCACTTCGGTTTAATAACTCACTCGTATAAGCATTAACTTCACCGCCTTCATCACGCCATAACTTAAACGCTTTTGCAGCATCTCCTGTTAGTGCTTTTTCAGGGTTAACGGCACACAAAGTTACTCGCTTACCCGCTTGCTTAATTAGGCTCGCGCTAATATAACCGTCCCCAGCGTTATTACCATGCCCTACAACAACTAACGTATGCTGTGCATTAAAGTCTTGCCAAGCGTTGAATACAGCGTTCCCAGCGCGCTGCATGAGGGTAAATAACTCACAATGGCTATTTTTAGCAGCCAGTGCCTCGTTATCCCTAACTTCTTTTGCAGTAAATATTAGTTTATTTAGCATGAAGACCCCTCTAATAAGTGACACCCTACCTTATCAAATACACATATCAAGCGGCTAGTTTTGTGAGCTTTTAATCGAGGTAAGTTCGTTTATTCAAACGTACTAAAGATCACATATTTATCCGGGTCAGATAACTGAAAACTAATCACTTTTATTCAGGTATTAAAAACTTAAACGCTAAATATTACTCATTGAACGTTGCTACAAAGCACCTACGCCTGAGGTAAGAGCGCCACCTTCACGTGAGGCAAATTGCAGGCATTAAAAAAGGCCACCTAAGTGACCTTTTTCTAACAATTACC
>NZ_PNDV01000072.1:0-32303 GCF_005930865.1 Pseudoalteromonas sp. S554
AGTGAAAAAAATAATGCAAGAAATGGGGCTAGAAGTGCCTGTTTTAAACGAAGACTAAACCTAATTTAGACACAAAAAAACCTCAATTAATTGAGGTTTTTTTGTGTCTAAATTACAACTTAGTCGTTATTCCATATAGTTTTCTGGTAAATCAATTTGTGCAACACCTGACTCTACAGCAGCTATTGCAACCGCTTTTGCAATGCGTGGTAATAAACGAGGATCCATTGGTTTTGGAATAATATACTTATCACCAAACTCCAGCTTATCAACACCCGCAGCCGTCAGTACTTCAGCAGGTACAGGCTCTTTGGCAATACTTCTAATCGCTTCTACAGCTGCAATTTTCATTTCATCATTTATTGCACTGGCGCGTACATCAAGAGCACCGCGGAATATAAACGGAAAACACAGTACATTATTAACTTGGTTAGGGTAATCTGATCGACCCGTTGCCATAATTAGATCGTTTCGAGCAGAATGAGCCAGTGCAGGATCAATTTCTGGATCTGGGTTTGAACAAGCAAACACAACTGGTTTTTCTGCCATTAGTTTTAAATCATCGGCAGCTAATAAATTAGGCCCCGATACACCAACAAATACATCTGCATCTTCAATAACATCTTGCAACGTGCGCTTGTCTGTATTGTTAGCAAAAAGTTTTTTGTATTCATTTAAGTCATCACGACGAGTATGAATAACACCTTTACGGTCAAGCATATAAATGTGCTCGCGCAAAGCACCACACTTAATTAACAGCTCCATACAAGCAACCGCAGCAGCACCAGCACCCAAACACACAATAGTCGCATTTTCGATAGACTTGCCTTGCACCTCAAGCGCGTTCAACATACCCGCAGCAGTTACAATGGCAGTACCGTGCTGATCATCATGAAATATCGGGATACTGCAGCGCTCAATCAATGCTTTTTCTATTTCAAAACACTCTGGCGCCTTAATATCTTCAAGGTTAATTCCGCCAAACGTGTCGGCAATATTAGCAACTGTATTAATAAAGTCTTCAGTAGTGCGGTGTTTCACTTCGATATCAATAGAATCAAGGCCAGCAAATCGCTTAAACAGTAACGCCTTACCTTCCATTACAGGTTTTGAAGCAAGTGGGCCTAAATTACCTAAGCCTAAAATTGCAGTACCATTAGTGATAACCGCAACCATATTCCCTTTGCCTGTGTATTTATAAGCGTTTGCAGGGTCTGCAGCGATTTCACGTACGGGTTCTGCAACTCCTGGGCTATATGCTAATGCGAGATCTTTTACCGTTTCAGCAGGCTTTGTTAGTTCAATGCTAATTTTTCCTGGAACGGGGTGCGAATGATAGTGTAGTGCTTGTTCACGAAAGTCTGACATAACGCGATTGTATCCTGCAATTAAAGTAAAAGTGAGAGGTGAAGTTTAGGCTACGATACCCTTATTATTTTTAAATTCCAAGCAATATCAGGTCTATCCTGTTATATGCTAGTTCGATTAATTTTAAGAGGTTTTTCAATAACTTTTGTAAATTATATCGACACTTTATAAATAAAAATTCATCCAATAACGGATTCTAAAGGCACAATTGTTCTTTCATTATTTTTTATAAAATATCTTAATAAAGTCCTATAAAAATAAGCAAAAATAGGCTTATCCACATACTTTAAAAACATATAACTTCACGTTAGCTGCATTTAACCACTTAGTTAAAAAATGAACTAATTAAAAATATAGAGAATAATTTGCGGTTTGTCTGTAAAGGTTTATGCATATTCAGAATAAGAACAGGAAATAGTTATGCATAGCAGGGGAATATGAAAATCGAGCATCAAGCTAAATAATTTGTTATTTAGTTGTCCTATATTAAAAAACATTGACGCCGTTCGTGTAAAACTTAATTTTTTAAATCGAAACGTTATTACTATTAAATTGGTATAACTAAATTAAAAGCATAAAAAAAGCACCCTAAGGTGCTTAATTTAACGAGACAGCAAAAATTACTTCTTGCTACCAAGTGCACCGAAACGCTTGTTGAAACGATCAACACGTCCGCCAGTGTCTAAAACTTTTTGCTTACCAGTGTAAAAAGGGTGACACGCTGAACATACGTCAAGGTGAATGTCTTTACATAGAGTAGAGCTTGTTTCGAATTTATTGCCGCATGAACAAGTTGCAGAAATTACTTCGTACTTAGGGTGAATACCTTCTTTCATAGAAACCTCTAGTTAAGGCCGCATCGCTCTCCAAACCCGAAGTCTGGCACCATACGTCGTTAAAACAAATTTGTTGGTCGCGGATTTTATCCAACTACCATCAAACACACAAGCTATTATTAACTGTTTTGCTAAAAAAGTAGGCAGACACTTAAGCAAGCAATATTTGCTAGTAGGTTTTTAACGTTATTTTTAGTACATTACATCATTAATTTTATGAGTTGAGTTGCTATGTGTTTTGCTGAAGTCGCTATAAAAGTCCCCTTACCGCGCACCTTTGATTATAAAGTAGATAAGCAACTCGATGGCATGGCATCACCACTTAAACCAGGTATGCGTGTGTTGGTGCCTTTTGGTAACCAAAAAAAAGTCGCCGTTGTTTTAGCTATTAAAAGCAAGACCGACGTCCCCGAAAACAAAATAAAATCCATCATCGAAATCATTGATGACGCGCCTATTTTATCATCTGAACACATTGCGCTTTTGAGTTTTACATCTCGCTATTACTGTTACCCACTCGGCGAAACAATTCATATAGCGCTACCTAGTGCGCTGCGCCAAGGTGAGTCACCGGATAAAACCAGTATCAATATGGTTATGCTGACAGAAAAAGGATCAAAACTTCCGTCACTCAAAGCAAAAACTCAACTTAACTTATTAAAGCAACTTGCACAGTCAGGTAAATCATCATTAACCGAGCTTAAAGCACTCGGCTTTAGTAAAAAGACTATCGATAGCCTTATTGCAAAAGCGCTTGTTACACAAACCATAGAACATGATAATCAGTGGCAAAGTACTGCACCAACAGTGGGTAGTAAGCCTACACTGAATAAAGAGCAAGCCGTAGCTTGCACTGCAATTAATCAAAGTAAAGGCTTTAACACGTTTTTATTAGAAGGGGTTACTGGTAGTGGTAAAACCGAAGTCTATCTTCAATGTCTTGAAGAAGTATTAAAGCGAGGTGAACAAGCCTTAGTACTTGTCCCCGAAATAGGCCTTACCCCTCAAACGGTAAACCGCTTTCGTCGCCGCTTTCCAGATACACCCATCATGTTATGGCATTCTGCACTTACCGATAACGAACGCCTACAAACATGGCGCTTTTGCGAAAAAGGGAGTTGCGCTATTGTAATAGGTACGCGCTCAAGTATTTTTTTACCCTTTTTAAAGCTCGGTATGATTGTAGTTGACGAGGAACATGACTCATCATTTAAACAACAAGATACCCTTCGTTACCATGCTCGAGATTTAGCAGCTTATCGTGCATTCCAGCATAAAATCCCACTTATACTCGGCAGTGCTACTCCAGCGCTCGAAACCTTGCATAAAGCCATTAATAATAAGTACCAACTATTAAGCTTGACTGAGCGCGCTCAAACCTCAACCGATAACCAATTTAAATTACTCGACATGAAAGGCCAGCCCGATCAGGCGGGTATTGCTCACGCAAGCCTTGCTACTATGCGCCAACATTTGAATCGTGGTAAACAGGTTATGGTATTTTTAAATCGTCGTGGTTTTTCACCTACACTTATTTGCCATGAATGTGGTTGGTTAAGTGAATGTAACCGTTGCAGTACTAGTGCCACGTTCCATAAAGCGATTGGTCAAATGATTTGCCACCATTGTGGCGACCAACATCAAGTACCTCATCAATGCCCTGATTGCGGGAGCACGCAAATATTCCCTAATGGCAAAGGTACTGAACAAATAGAAGAGTTTTTAACAAACGAGTTTCCTGATACGCCAGTAACCCGTATTGATCGCGATTCAACTCGTCGTAAAGGCAGTTTAGAAAAAGCCCTCGACGAAATTAATTTAGGTGGAGCGCGCATATTAGTTGGTACGCAAATGCTTGCAAAAGGTCATCACTTTGCTGATGTAAGCCTTGTCATAATTTTAGACGTAGACAGCGGCCTATATTCCTGCGACTTCAGAGCAACGGAACATTTAGCGCAGTTAGTGACTCAAGTAGCAGGACGTGCTGGCCGCTCAGGAGAGCCTGGCCAGGTGTTATTACAAACACATTTTCCCGAACATCCACTTTTACAAGATTTGGTCAATAATGGTTACCAAGATTTTGCACGCTTTGCGTTAAGCGAGCGTGATGACGCCGACTTACCTCCCATCACAAATATGGCTATAGTCCGCGCACAAGGGCTCAGTATTAAACTAGTCGTCGACTTTTTGACAGATTTGGTTCCAGTTAATGGGGTATCTGGTATACAATTGCTCGGTCCGATCCCTGCCCCATTAGAGAGAATTGCGGGTATGTATCGGTTTCAATTGCACATTCAAGCGCAAGATCGCCGCATATTACATCAGTATCTTGCGCAAATGGTTGATTATTTAAGCACCAGTAAACTTGCACAAAAAGTTCGCTGGAGTTTAGATGTAGACCCTATAGATATGATTTAGGTTAAGGCCAAAATAACGCTATGGCACAGCACGATTACATTAATAAAAAACCAAAAAATAGAAAAAACACCAAAAAAGAACCTGCTAAAAAGCCATTCCCTTATCTTTTGGTAATTGTTGCAGCTTTGCTTGTGGGCGGTTTTGCCTATGGATTATGGTTTATTAAAAATAATGCCGACCCCGAGCTTGTTGAAAAACAAACTAACCCAGCCGAAAAAGAAAAAATAGAAGTGGTCGTTCCTCGTGCGCCTGAATTTATAAAAGAAATCAGAAACCATGAAGTGCAAGTAGAAGTAAAAGAAATTGAACAAAAAGGTCCTTATGTTATGCAATGCGGCTCGTTCAGGACTCATGAACAGGCTGAATCGTTAAAAGCTAAAATAGCCTTTGCTGGTCTTATATCTGAAATAAGAGAAACCAAAGGCGAAACAGGTATTTGGTATAAAGTACGTTTAGGGCCTTACAAAACGAAGCGCCAAGCAGAAAGTGATAAAAATAAACTCAAGCGTGTCAAAGTCGTCGGCTGCGGAATTTGGGGCTGGACTTGAAAATAAACCATTCACCCATATAACCTCATCATAATCGTTTTTAACGAGTTGCCCCTGCAACTCGATGATGAGGAATAACATGACCACTATTGTAAGTGTACGCCGCGACAACAAAGTTGTAATTGGTGGCGACGGCCAAGTTTCATTGGGTAATACCGTAATGAAGGGTAACGCCCGTAAAGTTCGACGCCTTTATAATGGCAAAGTAATCGCAGGTTTTGCCGGCGGTACTGCTGATGCCTTCACCCTGTTCGAACGTTTTGAAAGCAAACTAGAAATGCATCAAGGTAATCTCACCAAAGCTGCTGTTGAAATGGCGAAAGATTGGCGTAGTGACCGTGCACTCAGAAAGTTAGAAGCCCTGTTAGCTGTAGCCGATGAAACTGCCTCTTTAATTATCACCGGTAACGGCGACGTCGTTCAGCCAGAAAATGACTTAATTGCCATTGGTAGTGGTGGTAACTTTGCCCAATCGGCCGCAACCGCGTTATTAGAAAACACCGATTTAAGCGCTCGTGAAATAGTAGAAAAAAGCCTAACTATTGCAGGTGATATCTGCGTATTTACTAACAACTTCCAAACTATTGAAGAATTATAATAGGAACCGCTATGTCTGCTATGACCCCAAGAGAAATTGTTCACGAGTTAGATCAACATATTATTGGCCAAGCTAACGCAAAAAAAGCCGTTGCTATTGCACTTCGTAATCGCTGGCGCCGTATGCAATTAAACGATGATTTACGTGCAGAAGTAACGCCAAAAAATATTTTAATGATTGGTCCTACAGGTGTTGGTAAAACGGAAATTGCGCGCCGCTTAGCCAAACTTGCTAATGCCCCTTTTATTAAAGTAGAAGCAACCAAGTTCACCGAAGTGGGTTATGTTGGTAAGGAAGTTGAAACCATCATTCGCGACTTAGTTGAAGTGTCTATTAAAATGACACGTGAACAACAAACTAAAAAGTTTAAACACCGCGCAGAAGAAGCGGCCGAAGATCGTATTTTAGATGCACTTTTACCACCTGTTAAAGATCAATACGGTGAAACTCAGCGTGATGAAAACTCATCAACACGCCAAACATTCCGTAAAAAGCTTCGCGAAGGTCAACTAGACGATAAAGAAATTGAAATCGATTTAGCACAAGTACAACCAAACGTAGAAATTATGGCGCCTCCTGGTATGGAAGAAATGACCAACCAGCTACAGGGCATGTTTCAAAACATGGGTGGCGATAAGCGCACTAAGCGCAAGCTCAAAATTAAGGAAGCCTTTAAGTTACTAACCGAAGAAGAAGCGGGCAAATTAGTAAACCCAGAAGAGCTAAAAGAGCAGGCTATATTTGCTGTAGAGCAAAATGGTATTGTGTTTATCGATGAAATAGACAAAATTTGTAAGCGCGGAGATTCATCGGGTCCAGATGTTAGTCGAGAAGGTGTACAGCGCGATTTACTTCCGCTTATTGAAGGTTCAACAGTAAATACTAAGCACGGTATGGTTAAAACTGACCACATGCTATTTATTGCCTCTGGTGCATTCCAAATGGCTAAACCATCAGACATGATCCCTGAACTACAAGGTCGTTTACCTATTCGCGTTGAGCTTGAAGCTCTTACTGCAAACGACTTCAAACGTATACTTACAGAGCCTCATGCATCACTCACAGAGCAACAGCGCGAGCTACTTAAAACTGAGCAAGTTGATGTTCAGTACAGTGATGACGCTATTGAGCGTATTGCAAAAGCGGCATGGCAAGTTAACGAGAAAACCGAAAATATTGGTGCTCGTCGTCTTCATACCGTGATGGAAAAGCTAATGGAAGAGATTTCATACGATGCGTCTGAGCAAGCTGGGTCGTCGGTAGTTATTGATGCGGCTTATGTTGAAAAACATTTAGGTGCACTAGTTGAAGATGAAGATTTAAGCCGCTTTATTCTTTAATTGGTACTATAAGTAGTTATACTAAAAGCCTCCATATTGGGGGCTTTTTTAATGGGATACAAAACATGAAACACGTAACAAAAGTGCATTATCATAGCGTGAGCAAAAATTTAGATGTTTACTTTGACGATGATAGTAAAGCCGTATTTAGTTGTGAATTTTTACGTGTTCACTCTCCATCAGCAGAAGTACAAGGCCATGGCTCTGGCCCTATGAAGCTGGTTTTAAACAAGCAATCAGTCGGGATAAAAAAAATAGTCCCGGTTGGGCATTACGCATTGCGCCTAGATTTTGACGATGGCCATAATAGCGGGTTATTTAGCTGGAACTATTTTGCTAAGCTGCAAGAACAGCAGACTCAGTTATGGAATGAGTATTTAGAACGTGTGAGCGAAAACACAAAAAACAAAGACAGTGTGCCAATAAAGTTTATTCCTTAAACTTTATTGGCTCTTTAATAAATTTAGACTTTAAATTTATCTATCGCAGCATATAGTACGCGACCTTGCTCAGATACCTCTTCACTGGTTTGCGCGTTACGCGATGCATGCTCTGATGCATCTTGTGCAATATCTCTAATACGTACCACGTTTTTATTAACCTCTGATGCAACTTGGCTTTGCTCATCAATAGCAACGGCAATTTGTGTACTCATTTCCATAATGGTTTGTACATCTTCAGTAATAGCACCCAACAACTCGCCCGCTTTAATTGCCTGGGATGCACTTTCATCACCTTGTGAGCGACATTGGTGCATAATGCTTACAACTTCCTGAGTACGTTGCTGTAGGGTATTAATAATCCCTTCTATTTCACTAGTAGACTCTTGCGTACGCTGGGCTAATGAGCGCACTTCATCAGCAACCACCGCAAAGCCGCGACCTTGCTCGCCAGCACGAGCAGCTTCAATTGCAGCATTAAGCGCAAGTAAGTTAGTTTGTTCAGCAATACCACGAATAACATCAAGCACCGAGCCAATCGTTTCACCGTCTTTTTCTAGTTGAGACACCACATCAGATGCACTGCCTAAAGATCCAGACAATTCTCTGATATGGTTAACGGTTGATTCAACTTCGCTACGGCCTTGTTGAGCACTCAAGTTTGTAGACTCCGCTTTTTTAGCAGCCGCTTCAGTGTTGTGCGAAATATCCTGAATAGTCGCTTGCATTTCTGTTGCTGCGGTAGCAACCATGTCAGCTTCGTGTAATTGCTCTTGCATACCTGAGCTTGTGGCTGCTGTGCTCTCAGATAAATGATCTGTTGCTACATTGAGAGTATTTAGTGCGCCATTAACCTCATAAATCAGGTTTTTAAAGTCACCTATTAAACTGTTAAAGTCAGTCGTCATGATAGTGATTTCATCTTTACCTGTTTGCTCTATCATTACACTTAAGTCGTTATTACGTCTTATATCATTTATGCTGTGATAAACGCGTTCAATAGGCACAATGATTGAATGGCTAGTAAAGTAAACAAGTAATAAAACAATAACGCCTGCAATAACGAAAATAGTAATTGCCAAAAACTGTGCCTCACTTACGCTGTTTTTGACATGAGTTACTGTTTCCTCAACAATTTGGCCAACCACAGTGTCACTTTTTGATACGCTTTCTCGCATTTTACCAAGAGCTCCTGACTCTAAGTTTACCCCTAATTCAACTTGGGCTTTTACCAGCGCCTGAAAAGAATTCTGATAAGTAGCAATTAAGCTATTGAGCTGTGATTTGGTGTTTGAGTCTATTGTTGAACGAGAAAGGCTTTGTTCAAGCTTAGTAATTGTGTCATCAAAACGGGGGAGATACTTGGTATCTAAACGCAGCATAAAATCTTTTTCAGCACGTCTTAATTGCAGCATAAGCACGAGCAACTCATCGCTTTGCTGCTCGTTAAGTAAGGTTTCTACTTTATGCACTGCACTTCTTAGTTCACCATAAAGAGCATCTTTGGGATTTAAGCCTATTTTTCTTTGAAGAGAGACTACGTTATTAAAATCGCTATTATATTTAGCAACTAAGCTTTTTAATTGCGCTGCTTTTTGAGTATCAATATTTAAACTAGACATTAAAGCCTGTAATTCAGCTAACTTTGTATCCAGGACTGCATACTCTTTTTCGAACGACTCTAAAGAGCTCTCTGTTTTGTAAAACAAAAAGTTTTTTTCATGCTTTCTTAACTCTAATTGCTGAATATTCAGCTCTTTCGCTAGCTGTATAGTCTGATTTAATTTAAGATTTTCCTTTCCCTCAAAAATAGTTACACATAATAGAATAACCATTGCTAAACCAACTACCAAAGCATTAAGTTGCAATCGCCTCTTAATCGTTAAATTTTCTAAAAAACTCATTTCAAACACCTTTGGTTAATATGCAACCTTATTATAGACTAATGTCTTAATCTGCTTTTATTTTTTTTAGCTTTTTGCAAACTGGTCATACCTGAAGAATATATGGCATTACAAATTAACACTGCCCCATAAACCTCTGTGTAGTAATTGAGTTTTATGCCACTGTTTTTGTAATAACCAATCTACAAGTGGTTCAGGGTCGCTAGGGTAATTAATTTGCCTGTTTTGAGGTGCATTATTCCAGTCATCTAATGCTTGTGGATTTAAGTAATTCATTACATGAGCCATTCCCATAGTGAGTAATGTTTGTGCATTTTCACTTTGTTCAAACTGGCCATCTAACGGCTTTAGTAATAACTTTTTACCCAACTTTAATGCCTCACTGGCAAGTTCAAACCCGGCATTACCAATCACGCCGCTTGTATTGGCTAAATCATTTAAAAAGTCAGATCTTGAAGGCGAACGTAAATGTATATTACCCAGCGATCTATTTTGCGCATCGGGGTGATAACAATAAAACTCTTTTTCGGGAAAGTCCTTTAGGTAGTCAATAATGCTAGCAAGGTTTTCAAAGGGCAAGTACACCAATACTTTGTTAATAATCGCAACAGGATTACTATGTTCATGATGTGCAATAAATGGTGGAATAATGTTTTCAGCAAATGGCTGCCAATGAACCCCCAAATACGTATCAGCAGGTGCATAATATTTTATTAACGACTTACGTAAAATACCTCGGCTAAACATAGGAACACTGTTAGATAAAAAAGCCGCCTGGTGACTAATACCAACCACAGGAACACCCGCTCGTTTAGCTGCCCATGCAGTAATTGGCTCGAAGTCATTAAGCACAAAGTCATACTGCTTTACATCGAACGATTTAATGTCTTTCACTAACTTACAAACACGCGCATTTTTAACGGTTTGAAGGCTTTTTACTTGCCCGTTTTTAGTATTAAACGACAGCCCTCTAAAGCTTTTATAGTTCGCAAAGTCGTGCATATCAAAGTAATCTTTATTTGCACGTCCTGAAAAAACATAATCAACGTCAATATTTAGTTTTTTAAAGCAGCTAGCCATAACACGGGCCCGTGTTATATGGCCATTCCCAGTGCCTTGAATACCGTATAATATTTTCATGCTGGCACCACTAGTGCCAATGCAAATAACCCACATGAACTACCTATGAGTGCACCAATAATAATATCAGCAGGATAATGGACCCCCAATACCACTCTCGATATTGCCACACCACCAGCCCAGCCTAAAAATAGCCATACATACTGAGGGAAAAAGTGACACAAAATAATAGCAACTAAAAAAGCGGCAGCACTGTGACCTGACGGTAAGCTAAATTTGTCACTCGGTACTATATAGGCATTGGTTACTAAACAATCGCATGGCCTTATTCGTGCAAAATACTTTTTAGCTAAAAAGTAAATGGGCCGCTCAATAATAAAGCCAAGCATTATTGCGATTGGTAATAGCTGGTGCAGCTCGTTTTTACTAAGCCACCACACACCTGCACATATAACTAAATACAATCCGCCGTCACCACTTTTAGATAATCCAAACGCCATTTTTTTTAGCCACTTAGGTGAGTTACAGTTAAACAAAGTTAAAAATAATCGCTCGTCAAACTGAGCTACTTTTTTAAGTATATTATTATTTCCCATTGCTTATTCCTCATCGCATAATATATGAACACTGATTTAGCTTAGGTGTTGTAAATAACAATTGAGTGACGCTTTTAAGACACTATTGTTGCCATTCTTGATTTACTCCTTGTTTTGCTTAAATTTACTACGATTAAGTCGTTGTTATTGGTTATAAGGCAGGTATACTGAGTTATAAATTAATGTACCTTTTGAGGATAAAATAATGGATTACAGCACTTCTGATTTATGTGACCACTTTGCTGACGTGGTTGACGTGCTAGAACCAATGTTCATCAACTTTGGTGGTCGACACAGTTTTGGTGGCCGCATTAAAACGGTTAAATGTTTTGAAAATAATGAACTGATCCGCGAAATACTATCTCAAGACGGTACAGAACAAGTGCTATTAATTGACGGTGGTGGCTCTACTCGCCGTGCACTTATTGATATTGAACTTGCTGAACTAGCTTTTGAAAACAATTGGAATGGCATTGTTGTGTACGGAGCTGTCCGCCATGTAGATGAGCTAGAAGAGCTTGATGTAGGTATTCAAGCCATAGCATCAATCCCTGTGGCTGCCGACAGCGAAGGCGCTGGCGAAAATGGCATTGGTGTTAACTTTGCTGGTGTGTCGTTTTTCGATGACGACTTCATCTATGCCGATAGCACGGGTATTGTGTTATCTGCTGAGGAACTTGAGTTGGAAGTTGTAGAAGTATAACGTGACCGCTCAGTTAAAAATATATGATGAAAGCGCGGTTAAAGCCTTGTGCTCTACCCGCGCAAACGAAAAAAAAGCATGGCAAGCCATGTCTTTGCTCGACACTCACGTAGATGTTCAACAAGCCCTTGTTGATGCCGCTGAGTTTGGTATGCGCTATGTACTTTTAGGCATATGTGAAGACATTGGCCCTAAAGCAAATTTAGGCAATGGTGGAGCAAGTGAAGCCTGGCCTGCTTTTTTATCTAAGTTTTTAAACCAACCTCATAATCAATTTATTGCCACTCAAAAAGTGTTGTTACTTGGCGAAGTCCACGTTGATGACCTAATGGCGCAAAGTAACCAATTAAACAACAAAAGCCCTGAACAACTTCAGCAATTACGTTTGCTATGCCAACAGTTAGATGAGCGCGTAGAAAGTGTATTAAATCTAATATTTAAAGCGGGTCTTGAACCAATTGTGATTGGTGGCGGGCATAATAACTGCTTAGGGATTATTCGTGCATTTAGTGGTTCACAGCATACACCAGTTAATGCAATAAACTTTGACCCTCATGCTGACTTTAGAGAATGCGAAGGACGCCACAGTGGTAATGGGTTTCGATATGCTTATAACGAGAAGCTACTCAATAATTACCATGTTATTGGCCTACATGAACAGAAAAATAACCAAGCAATTATTGATGCCATGACGCAGGCAAACTTCACGTTTGATAGCTACCAGTCACTCAAAGTAAAACGCGACATAACGCTTACTCAGTCTATTGATAAGGCTATTAACGGTTTTGATTCATTACCCCTAGGTATTGAAGTAGATCTAGACAGTATTACATTTATGCCTGTAAGTGCCTATACATGCTGTGGGTTTAGTGTCAGCGACACTGAACATTTTATATATAAAGCAGCAAGTAACCGAAACGCTAAATACTTACACCTATGTGAGGCATCACCGAGCCAACACCCAAACGGACCTGAAATAGGTGCCACACATGTAGGACAAGTGATCAGTGCATTGGTAAATAGCTACTTACTGGCAAAAGAAAGTGAGTGCTCATTCAAATAAATTTGATCGTGCTGTGAGGCTATAAATTAATAAATAATGTAAACTTAGCAGCATTACTCTCCTGTATTACAACCTTGAAACGTCAGTAAGGTAGCGCAAAACGAAGCCTTTTGCGCTCACTCTAATTAACCTTGTGCTTGTTGCCACTCTTTTAACCAGCTCATTAAGCCTATGCTACTAAGCGGATGCCCAAAGTAATAACCTTGGGCAGCATAGGCATTTAAACTTTTAACAAATTTAAGTTGCTCAAGGGTTTCCACCCCTTCAAAAATGACTTTTGTTTTTTGCTGATTATGCATTTCAACCATACCGCCAACTAAACTGCGGATATTATTTTGGTTGCTAAAATCAGCCGTTAATGACGGCGCTACTTTTATATATTCCACTGCTAAGCTAGGTAACTTAGAAAGCAGGACAGGGTTATCACCTAAGCCATCAACACAAAGCTTTAAGCCAATATTGTTCAGCCTTGCGATCATCGCTCTGCCTTTATCATCGAGCCCCGTAAATATATGTAATGGACACTCAACAATTAAATCCCCTATTTGTAAGTTGTGCTCTGTTATTACATTATCAACAAACTCAACAAACTCTTCATTAAGCATTTCTGGGCCAAATACGTTAATGCTTAGCGGTATAGCTATGCCTTCTATTCTAAGTGCCATAGCAAGTTCTGCAGCCCGCTCTATAACAAACTTAGCAAGTGGGTAACCAAGCCCTGCAATTCTAATATCATCAATAAAACGATTAGCAGATAAAATCCCTTGTTTAGGATGCTGCCAACGCAATAACAATTCCAAAAACTCAATTTGACCATTTTTATTACAAATAACCGGTTGAAAATACAACTCAAGCTCGCTTGCGAAGTCAATGTTAGCAAGTTCTTTTAAACGCGCTTGCTGTTCTAATTGCTCAATCATCATTTGCTGGTGATAAGGCACCACTTTTTGAGTAGGCTGGCTATCAAGGGCTAAGTAGGCATAGGAAATTAAATCGTCAAAGTTAGTATCTTGCTCATTACAGGCAACATAGCTTGCTCTCGCTTTCACTTCAACCGTGCAATTGGCGACATTAAAAGGCTTAAGTGTTGCACCGAGTATAGTATCAATAATTTGTTCGTGTAAATGCTTGTGATTGGCTAAGCTGCAAATAAACGCAAAATTTAATCCACCTAAATGGGCAAGCTTTTCATTACCCACTAAAGTAATCACTTCTTCGCTTTCTAATTGTTCTTGTATTCTATTTGCTGATTGCGCTAATAAAATATCGCCAAAGCCACGTCCTATATGCTGATTAACTTGCTCAAAGCCTTCAAGTCGAATAATAATAAGCACGGCTTCAACTTGAGTATCATCACACCACACATAGTAACCTTGACGTAACTCTTTTTTACTAGCAAATACTGAAAGGGGTGACTCTTCTACAAAGGCGTCGTCGACCTGTTTTGGCGCCATACTAACTTTGGGCTCGTCACTTTCATCATTTAGTAACCCAACTACAGCGCACAGTAATATGGCTAGTACCACCCAAAATAACGGCACATCCAATAACAAATGTGCTGAAAACAACACCACAAATAACAGTCCGGCGGCAGAGCTGGTAATAATCATACTCCAATTATTACGTTCGAATGATTGCCATAAGTGAAAACAAAAACCAAAGGCCAATAAAATAGCTAACCATGCTTCACCGCTACTTAAAATAGCTAAACCTACAACACCTGTGCATAAATAACTAAATTTAATGTTGGTATTTTTAACCGAAAATAAAGTGGTGATCATCGCCATTAAAAGCGCACCACTAAAAAAAATCGGAAAATTACTGTCGGTTAATATATTCAAGTTAACGGCACTCGTATTCGTAAAAAAACTTTAACAACAACATGTTAAATATGAACAAAAATAATACAAACTAATTAAGTTTACCCAAAATCCATAAATTTGACAGTTTATTTACGCCGAATTGGTAACTTAATTGCGATGGGTGGCTTATTTGCCAATGTGCAATGTCGGCTCTGGCTCCCACTTTTAACACTCCTCTATCATTTAATCCCAGAGCTTTAGCTGCGTTACTGGTAACACCTGCCAGTGCTTGCTCTGGTGTTAATCTAAAGAGTGTACATGCCATATTCATCATTAATTGCACCGAACACAGCGGTGAAGTACCTGGATTAAAGTCGCTCGCAATCGCAATTGGCACCTTATATTGATTAAGTAGCTCTATGGGGGGCTGTTTAGTTTCTCTTAAAAAATAAAATGCCCCCGGTAACAGCACAGCCACAGTGCCGGCCTTTGCCATGGCTTCTACACCTTGCTCATCAAGGTACTCTATATGATCTGCCGATAATCCATTAAATTCGGCCACCAGCGCAGCACCATGCTGATTAGATAACTGCTCTGCATGGCATTTTACTGGCAAATTATGTTTAGTCGCCGCCGCAAATACGCGCTTAGTTTGCTCATAACTAAACCCTACATTTTCGCAAAACACATCAACGGCGTCGGCAAGATCACCTGCAACGACTTGCTCAAGCATCTCGTTGCACACCAAGTCAATATATTCATCTGCACGGCCTTTGTATTCCTTAGGTAATGCATGAGCGCCTAAAAATGTTGTTTTTATATCAATAGGGTGATGCTCACCCAGTAGTCTTGCCACTTCTAATAGTTTAATTTCGTTTTCGGTATCAAGCCCATAACCCGACTTAATTTCAACTGTTGTTACGCCTTCTTTTAACAGTGTATTGAGCCTGTCTTTGGCATCAACAAATAGTTGCTCTCTATCTGCAGCTCTGGTTGCTTTTACTGTACTTGCAATGCCTCCGCCTTGCGCTGCAATTTGTTCATAGCTTACGCCTTGTAATCGCTGCTCAAATTCTTGCGCACGAGAACCAGCAAATACCAAATGTGTATGGCAATCTATTAAACCAGGTGTTAGCCATTGCCCTTTTATGCTCAAAGTTGGCGTTGCAAAAGCGTCAAATGGCGGTAACGATGCTTGTTCACCTAACCATACAATTATTCCGTTTTTAATGGCTAACGCTGCATTTTTGATGATCCCATAAGGTGTATCTCTAGTAGGATCCATTGTGGCAATATTTGCATCGATTAAAAGTAAATCGATATTTTCTAAGTTATTATTTTGTTGAGTGTTTTGCATATTGCAGTCCATACATACCCTGACATGATTGAAATATAGTCTAACAACACATCTTGTATATACAAGAGGATTGTGTCATCTTATTTAATATAAATTACTCCTAATGCAGCTACCCAGTTAATGACAACACCTAAATTTGCGCAAATAAAACAATTTATTGTTGATAAAATTCGCAGCGGTTTGTGGCAAGAAAACCAACGCGTTCCCTCTGAAAACGAGCTAAGCACACAATTTAGCGTTAGCAGAATGACTGCTCGCCGCGCACTTAGCGAATTAACAGAATCTGGAATACTTACGCGTAGCCAAGGCCTTGGAACATTTGTTGCTTCGTTTAAGTCGCAGTCTTCATTACTTGAAATTAAAAATATTGCCGATGAAGTTAAAGAACGTAACGGCAACTACACCTGTAGCGTGCTTATACTTGAATCAATAAACGCGGTGGCCCCTATTGCTATCGCACTAGGAGTAGAAGTAGATAGCGTCGTGTACCGAAGCGTACTGGTTCATAACGAAAACGACAGCCCGTTACAGCTTGAAGAACGCTTTGTAAACCCTGCGCTTGCTAGCGGCTATTTACAACAAGATTTTAGTGCAACGACTCCTCATGAGTATCTTTCAAGTGTTGCACCTCTCACCCAAGCTAGACACACAGTAGAAGCCATTATGCCCAACAACGAAATGTGCCAATGGTTAAACCTATATAACGAAGAGCCTTGCCTGCAAGTTATTCGCAGAACATGGTCAGTTAACGGTATTGTAAGTTTTGCACGACTTGTATCGCCTGGTAGCAAATACCGCTTGGGCGGACACTTAACGTTTAAAAAATAAGATAAACAAAATTGCGCATCATGCGCTTTTTTTGTGACAAATCACCTTGTATATACAACAGGAGCAACACATGACTAACCGACTCGACACAAGTCGCGTAATACGTGCACCGCATGGCGATATGATAAGCGCAAAAAGCTGGCAAACTGAAGCGGCAAAACGCATGCTCATGAACAATTTAGACCCTGAGGTTGCAGAGCATCCTCACGCATTAGTTGTTTATGGTGGTATTGGTAGAGCGGCACGTGATTGGCCAAGTTTTGATAAAATAATAGCAACCCTAGACCGATTAAATGATGACGAAACATTGCTTGTTCAGTCAGGTAAACCTGTTGGCGTATTTAAAACACACAGCAATGCTCCTCGCGTTTTAATTGCAAATTCAAACTTGGTACCCCACTGGGCTAACTGGGAGCACTTCAACGAACTAGATAAAAAAGGTTTAATGATGTACGGCCAAATGACGGCTGGATCTTGGATTTATATTGGCTCTCAGGGCATTGTACAAGGCACATACGAAACATTTGTAGCCATGGCTAAACAACACTTTAATGGTCAAGCTAAAGGTAAATGGGTGTTAACAGGTGGCCTTGGTGGCATGGGCGGCGCGCAGCCACTGGCGGCAACTATGGCGGGCTTTTGCGCCTTAGTTGTTGAGTGTGACGAAAGCCGCATCGATTTTCGCATTAAAACTGGCTACGTTGATGTAAAAGCCACAAATCTTGAACATGCACTGCAGTTAATTACTGACGCATGCGTTAACGACAAAGCAATTTCAGTTGGTTTGCTGGGCAACGCTGCAGATATATTTAGCACACTTGTAAGCAGTGGCATTACACCCGATATAGTGACCGACCAAACATCAGCACACGACCCACTTAATGGTTACTTACCACAAGGTTGGACTATGGAGCACGCCGCAAAAATGCGTGAACAAAATCCAAAAGCGGTTGTAAAAGCAGCAAAACAATCAATGGCTGTACAAGTTAATGCCATGTTGGCCCTACAAAAAGCAGGCGCAGCAACCACTGACTACGGTAATAATATCCGCCAAATGGCATTTGAAGAAGGTGTTACAAACGCATTTGATTTCCCTGGCTTTGTTCCAGCTTATATCCGCCCATTATTTTGCCAAGGTATTGGCCCGTTTCGATGGGTCGCTTTATCGGGCGATCCAGAAGATATTTATAAAACAGATGCTAAAGTAAAAGAACTAATCCCTGATGATGCACATTTGCACAATTGGCTTGATATGGCGCGCGAACGCATTCAATTCCAAGGCTTACCGGCTCGTATATGCTGGGTGGGTTTAAAAGACAGAGCACGCTTAGCACTGGCATTTAATGAAATGGTAAAAAATGGGGAGCTTAAAGCACCTATTGTTATTGGCCGTGATCATCTTGATTCTGGCTCAGTAGCAAGCCCTAATCGTGAAACAGAAAGCATGAAAGATGGTTCAGATGCCGTCTCTGATTGGCCTTTGCTTAATGCGTTGCTTAACACAGCAAGTGGCGCTACGTGGGTATCACTTCACCATGGCGGTGGTGTAGGAATGGGCTTTAGCCAACACTCAGGTGTTGTTATTGTTGCCGATGGTACAGACGAAGCGAAAGCACGTGTTGGTCGCGTGCTTTGGAATGACCCCGCTACCGGTGTAATGCGCCATGCAGATGCCGGTTACGATATCGCAAAAAACTGTGCCAAAGAGCAAAACTTAGACTTACCAATGCTGAACGAGGAATAATCATGGTCGAACTAACTCTCACGCCCGGCTCGCTTGATTTAAATAGTCTAAGAAAGATTAATGCATCAAGTGTACAAATAAACCTTGAAAAAAATGCCGAATCTCAAATCGCTGCCAGCGCACAAACCGTTCAAAATGTCATTAATGAGCAACGCACAGTGTATGGAATTAACACCGGGTTTGGCCTGCTTGCTAATACCAAAATTGCTGATGACGAGCTTGAGCTACTTCAGCGTTCAATTGTGCTTTCTCATGCCGCTGGCATTGGCGAGTACATGGACGACAGCACAGTAAGATTGATGATTACACTAAAAATAAACTCGCTTTCTCGTGGCTTTTCAGGCATTCGCTTACAAGTCATCGAGTTTTTTATACAGTTGCTAAACAGTGAAGTTTACCCATGCGTTCCTAAAAAAGGCTCTGTTGGCGCTTCAGGTGACTTAGCTCCACTTGCACATATGTGCTTACCCTTGCTAAGCGAAGGCCAGATGCGCCATCAGGGTAAAATAATCAGTGCGGCTGAAGGTTTGAAAATAGCAGGGCTTGAACCGCTTACGCTTGCAGCAAAAGAAGGTTTAGCGCTGCTTAACGGTACTCAAGCGTCTACCGCTTTTGCATTACAGGGGTTATTTAGAGCAGAAGATTTATATGCGCAAAGCTGTGTAATAGGCTCTATAAGTATTGAAGCAGCAATGGGGAGCCGCGCTCCCTTTGACTCACGTATTCACGAAATTCGTGGGCAACGTGGTCAAATAGATACCGCACAAGTGTTTAGAGATTTGCTTGATACTCAATCACAAATTAGCGACTCACATGTAAACTGTGAAAAAGTACAAGACCCTTATTGTTTACGTTGCCAACCTCAAGTATTGGGTGCGTGTTTAACACAAATACGCCAAGCAGCTGACGTATTGCTGTGCGAATCAAATGGTGTAACCGACAACCCACTCGTATTTGCCGATGTGGGCGATATTATTTCTGGCGGAAACTTTCACGCTGAACCTGTCGCTATGGCCGCCGACAACCTCGCTGTTGCAATTGCTGAAATTGGCGCTTTAGCAGAGCGCAGAATTGCCCTACTTATTGATTCTAACTTATCAAAATTACCGCCCTTTTTAGTTGAAAACGGTGGCGTAAACTCTGGCTTTATGATTGCTCAAGTGACAGCAGCAGCATTGGCATCTGAAAATAAATCGCTTGCGCATCCCGCGTCTGTAGATAGCTTACCAACATCAGCCAACCAAGAAGATCACGTTTCAATGGCTACGTTTGCCGCGAGGCGGTTACAAGACATGGCAAATAATACACAAGGTGTTTTGGCTATAGAGTGGCTTGCATCAGTACAGGGCTTGGAATTTAGAAAACCGCTAAGCCCGTGTGAAAAAGTATTAAAGGCAAAAAATTTACTACGCGAATATGTGACCTACTACGATAAAGATCGCTATTTTGCACCCGATATAGAACAAACTAACACTCTATTGAGCGAAGGTAAATTGTGCGACTTTATTGACCACAACCCTCTCCCTTCTTATTAAAATAAGTGTTAAATACCGTACTGGTAAGTAAAGTCTAACGCCTCGATAGCTGAGCCAATAACCTTGCGCTCAGCTTTTTCATCGCTCGTAAATTTTGGCATTTCGCCACCATTCTGCTTACACTTTAATGCATAGTAATCGGCTTTTGTTGGGTGCTCGGGGTTAACGATATTGTAAATATTTTGTCCTACTTGCCAATGCGCTATTACCGCAAAAATAGCATTTATTACATCTTGCTGATGCACCATGTTAACCACTTGCTGACTTGAAGTATTAAGCTCTTTACCCGCAACAAACTTACCCGGCTCTCTGTTTGGGCCAAGTAATCCTGCTAAACGCAGTACCTTACCGTTTTGCTCAAGGACTTGCTCTTCGGCCTGATATAATTTTGTTTGCCTTGGATTGGCGCAAGCAATATCGCTACTTTCACTGTATACACCGGGTTCTTGGTCGTAAACCCCTGTGGATGAACATAATAAAAACCCTTTTGCATTTAACTTTTTAGACAACGTCAAGGCTGCAGTAAGTGTTTCTGGGTAATTACTCTCGCTATGACGACTTCGTGGTGGAATAGCACAGACCCAAAACGCATTGTCTAAATCAACCTGATGTATTAGCTGATTACCTTCTAATTTAAACTGGCGTTCAAAATCAAATTCTCGTGTATTTGACCGACGAGTACCCTGCACCTTCCAACCTGCCTGTTGTGCATTAACACATAGCGCATGACCTAACCAGCCAGCACCCAATACAACTAATTTATTCACCTTATTTTGCATGTTGACACACACCTTCGCGTTAAGCGCACCATTGTTTAATGCTGTTATCTGAGCATAATTTTCTAAAGTTCACAAATGTAACGCCCCCCTTGTTTTTAATTTTTTAAGCACCATATATTCACAGTTCATTACTATTTTTATAGTAATGAGTTAATACCACGGCTTTTTTAGAATGCAGATCAAATTTTTCTATTTTATATACAGATCTTTTGGCTGAGATAGTTTGTTGTTTGGCAGAGTCTGGTATAGTAGCGCACGTAATAAACAGTGCTTTTTGAATGGTTTAATACAAAATTGCTAATTAATATGTACTAAGTGTTACTTAAAAGCACATATTAATTACCAATTGTTAAAAATGGGTTAGCCGATACGCGGCTAACAACGAATTGATTGTAACGGTTTTATCATGATATCTAATTTATTTACCAAGATTTTTGGTAGTCGCAACGACCGCACTATTAAAAACTTTAGAAAGACGGTCGCGCTAATCAATGCGCTAGAAACGCAGTTAGAAGCCCTTTCTGATGAAGATTTACGCGCTAAAACAGCAGAATTCAGAGAACGTTACGATAACGGACAAAGCCTTGACGATATTCTACCTGAAGCATTTGCAGTAGTTCGTGAAGCATCTAAACGCGTTAATGGCATGCGCCACTTTGACGTACAGTTACTAGGCGGCATGGTTTTACACGAAGGCCGTATTGCAGAAATGCGTACCGGTGAAGGTAAAACACTTACAGCAACCTTACCTGCTTACTTAAACGGCTTAACAGGTAAAGGGGTTCACGTTATTACCGTGAATGACTATCTTGCAAAGCGCGATGCTGAAACTAACCGTCCGTTATTTGAATTTTTAGGCCTAACGGTTGGCTGCAATGTTCCTGGCATGATGCCACAACAAAAAAAGCAAGCGTATGCTGCTGACATTACCTACGGTACAAACAACGAGTTTGGTTTTGATTACCTTCGCGACAACATGGCATTTAGTATTGATGAGCGCGTTCAGCGTCCATTATTTTACGCTGTAGTCGATGAAGTTGATTCAATCCTAATTGATGAAGCGCGTACACCGCTTATCATCTCAGGCCCAGCCGAGGACAGCTCACAGCTATACACTGAAATAAATACCATCGTTCCTTTACTTGAACTCCAAGAAAAAGAAGACGAGGAAGGTGTTGAAGGCGACGGCGATTACACAATCGATGAAAAGTCTAAGCAAGTTCATTTAACTGAGCGCGGCCAAGTTAAAGTAGAAGAATTACTTAGCGAGCGTGGCTTAATTGAAGAAGGCGATTCGCTATACTCTGCCGCAAGTATTACCTTGTTAAGCCATGTATATGCTGCACTTCGCGCGCACAAATTATATCAAAAAGATGTTGATTACGTTGTTAAAGAAAACGAAGTTATCATCATTGACGAGCATACTGGTCGCTCAATGGAAGGTCGTCGTTGGTCTGAAGGTTTACACCAAGCTGTAGAAGCTAAAGAAGGTGTTAAAATTCAAAACGAAAACCAAACTTTGGCATCTATTACGTTCCAAAACTACTTCCGTTTGTACGAAACATTAGCGGGTATGACAGGTACTGCCGACACTGAAGCATTTGAGTTTCAGTCAATTTATGGCCTAGATACCGTTGTTATGCCAACTAATAAGCCAATGATCCGTGATGATCGCGCTGATTTAGTTTACCTAACGCAAGAAGAAAAATACGAAGCTATTTTAGTTGATATTAAAGACTGTCAAGAACGCGGACAGCCTGTACTAGTAGGTACTATCTCAATTGAAAGCTCCGAATACTTATCACAGTTTTTACGCAAAGAAAAAATTAAGCACAATGTACTTAATGCTAAATTCCACGCACAAGAAGCTGATATCGTCTCAGATGCAGGTTTACCTGGTACTGTTACCATTGCAACTAACATGGCCGGTCGTGGTACCGATATTGTGCTAGGTGGTAACTGGAATAGCGAAGTTGAAAAACTTGATAATCCAACTGATGAAAAAATTGCTGAAATTAAAGCAGCATGGAAACTTCGCCACGATGCAGTCATTGATGCTGGCGGTTTGCACATTATTGGTACTGAGCGCCATGAATCGCGCCGTATAGATAACCAATTACGTGGTCGTTCTGGCCGTCAAGGTGATGCTGGTTCTAGCCGTTTTTACCTTTCGATGGACGATGCGCTTATGCGTATATTTGCCGGCGAGCGCATGACTAACATGATGCGTAAACTAGGTATGCAACGCGGTGAAGCAATTGAACACCCATGGGTTAACCGCGCAATTGAAAATGCACAGCGTAAAGTAGAAGCACGTAACTTTGATGTTCGTAAACAGCTACTTGAATACGATGACGTAGCAAACGATCAACGTCGTGTTGTTTACTCTCAGCGTAATGAATTACTTGAAGAAGGTGATATTTCAGAAACTATCACAGCAATTCGTGGTGACGTACTAAGCAATACAATAGATCAATACATTGCCCCACAAAGCCTTGCTGAAATGTGGGATGTACCAGGTCTTGAAGAGCGCTTAAAACAAGACTTCTTAATTGAGCTACCAATTACTCAATGGTTAGCAGACGACAATAAACTATACGAAGAAAAACTTCGTGAGCGTATTGAAGAAGCTGTTGATCAAGCTTACAAGCAAAAAGAGCAACAGGTTGGTGATTCAGTTCTACGTCAATTCGAAAAAGCAATTATGCTTCAAAGTCTTGACCAACATTGGAAAGATCACCTTGCGGCGATGGATCATTTACGCCAAGGTATTCACTTACGTGGCTACGCGCAAAAGAATCCAAAGCAAGAGTACAAACGCGAGTCGTTTGAACTGTTCTCTGAAATGCTTGAAAACTTAAAAGTTGATGTAGTTAGCATTTTAAGTAAAGTACAAGTACGTGCAGAAGAAGATGTTGAAAAAGTAGAAGAGCAACACCGTAAGAGTGAAAATGCCCCTCGCGAGTACCAACATGAAGAAGCTGAGCACGTAGGCGGCGAAGCACCTCCAAGTGCTACGGTAATGGCCAGAACAGAGCCAAAAGTTGGTCGTAACGATCCGTGTCCTTGTGGTTCAGGTCAAAAATTCAAGCAATGTTGTGGTAAATTAAAATAACCACGCATTGTAAGTAATTAAAAAGCGGCGCTTGCGTCGCTTTTTTTATGGGGTAAAGATATGACAATAAAAATAGTAAATGTAGCCGTTGGTGTAATTAAAAAAAATAATGCAATATTTATCTGCAAACGTGCCGATGAGCAACATCAAGGTGGCTTATGGGAGTTTCCTGGTGGTAAAGTTGAAGCGAATGAAAGTGTATTTGCAGCGCTTAAACGTGAGTTGACTGAAGAAGTAGGTATTACTATTCACAGCTCTAGCCAACTCATGGTGATCGAACATGATTATGGCGACAAATGCGTAAAACTCGATATTCACGTTGTCAGTAACTTTAGCGGTGAAGCGCATGGCGCTGAAGGGCAACCTAGTGAATGGGTAAATATTAGTGAGTTAACTCACTATGACTTCCCTGCCGCTAATGCTGAAATAATTGAAAAACTGCAATCTCGATACGCTTGATTAAGTGAGTTACAATGAATAACACTGTACAAAATACGTTGAGTAAACTGCTAAAACTCAACCCTGAAACAACTCAGTTGAGTACCATCAGCAGCGGCCATATCAATAGCACATGGCTACTAACACATTTTGATCAGCGATTTATTGTGCAAAAACTTAACACTCATGTATTTAAGTACCCAGCTCAAATTGTCAATAACGCACAACTTATTGAGCAACACCTAAATACTAAGCAGAAGCAAAAAAACTATCCGCTCGATATTGTTAAACACATTAACACAGGCAACAACGAGTATTTAACCATACTTAATGAAGAGCCATATCGCGTACTTAACTATATTGAGCACAGTTACAGCGAGGATGTTGTTAAAAACCCAGAGCAAGCGCATCAAGCTGCTTTGGCCTTTGGTACTTTTGCAAGTGCCTTACACGATTTTGACACAGCCACACTGCATACTGTGATTGATGATTTTCATAACTTGGCTATGCGCTTTGAGCAGCTAAACACAGCAATGACGCATAGTGATGAAAGCAGGCTTAACCGCAGTAAAAAAGACATTGAGTTTTGCTTATCGCAACAACACTTAGTTGATGAACTTAAAGCTATAACTCAGCATTTACCTATTCGAGTTTGCCACAATGACACTAAAATCAATAATATGCTCTACTGCAGTAAAACTCATAAAGCGAAAGCTGTTATTGATTTAGACACCTGTATGCCTGGTTTTTTATTACACGATTTTGGCGATATGGTACGTACATTTTGCTGTGCAGAAGCAGAGGATTCGACAAGTCTTGATAAGGTTGTTATTAGAAAAGAGGTTTTTGAAGCACTCGTTAAAGGTTACTTAGCACCACTCAAACCAATATTGAGTAAACAAGAACAGCTCAGTTTACTTTTAGGCGCTAAAATAATGCCCCTGATGCTCAGTGTGCGCTTTTTAACAGATTACTTAAATAACGACGTGTACTTTAAAACCGCATACCTCGAACACAATTTAGTACGCACTCAAAACCAACTCGCTTTATATAAAAACATTTTAGTTAACGAAGCATGGATGTACGAAACCCTAATGAAACAATAAAGTAAGCGTTTAAAATTTCGTATCAAAAAAGCCAGTAAGTTAGACTTACTGGCTTTTTTATTAACTGGTTTTTAGTTAACTAATACCAATCTGCTTAATTAAGTGATCTATTTTGAGGATAGATAAACGTGTCGTTATCTGCGTTAAAAAATTCGTTATTTAGTTATTCTAAATGAGAATTTTTTAACGCAGATAACGACACTTTTAGCCCCTAAAAATAATCAAGTATTATTGCGGATTGGTATAACATTATCTGATTACCAAATTTTTACGCGATCTTCTGGTTTGATATACATTTTGTCGCCTTCTTTTACATCAAACGCTTCGTAAAACTCTGGCATATTAGACAAAATACCAATTACACGATAATGGCTTGGTGAATGCGAGTCGGTCATTAAACGGTTACGTAATTCTTCATCGCGGTAGTTACGACGCCAAATTTGCGACCACCCCATAAAGAAGCGTTGATCGCCTGTGTAACCATCAATAACTGGCGCTTTATTATCACCTAATGATAGCTGATATGCCTTATACGCGACTGTTAACCCACCTAGGTCACCAATATTTTCGCCAAGCGTAAGCTCACCATTTACATTCGCATCGTCAAACGGTTTGTACTTGTTAAATTGCTCAACTAACGCACCTGAACGCTCTTCAAACTGTTTAAGGTCGCTTTCAGTCCACCAGTTACGTAAATTACCATCGCCGTCGTATTTAGAACCTTGGTCGTCAAAACCATGGCCTAGCTCGTGTCCAATTACCGCACCAATAGCACCATAGTTTACCGCATCATCCGCTTCTAAATTAAAGAATGGCGGTTGTAAAATAGCAGCAGGAAATACAATTTCATTGTTTACCGGATTGTAGTAAGCATTCACTGTTTGCGGTGTCATGTACCACTCTGAACGGTCAACAGGTTTGCCTAATTTGGCAATCATGTCTTTATACGCCCATTGGCTGTAACGGATGTAGTTACCTACCAGCTCGTCTGAATTAATTTCAAGCTCAGAGTAATCCTTCCACTTATCTGGGTAGCCAATTTTAGGAATAAATTTGTCTAGTTTTTCCTGTGCTGCAATTTTTGTTTCAGGTCCCATCCAATCAAGACCTTCAATTGCAACGCTGTAACCTTTAATTACGTTATCAACTAGCTCTTCCATACGTGCTTTAGCTTCAGGCGGAAAATTGTCTTTAACGTACACTTTACCTAAAATTTCACCTAACACACTGTTAGACGCATCTACGGCTTTTTTCCAAAGTGGTGCTTGCTCTTCTACCCCACGTAATGTCGTACTGTAAAAGTTAAATTTAAGGTCAACCAAATCATCATTTAATAGTTGCGCATAGCCACTCACAAAATGAAACTTAAGGTAGTTTTTCCAGGTTGCTAAGTCGGTGTTTTGATAAATACCACCTAGCGCTTCTAAAAAGCTTGGTTGGCGCACAATAATATCAGCGGTGTTTACACCTGCCTCTTTAAAAAACGTCGATAAATCAAGCTCTCCAGCAAGTTTATCAGCCTCTGCTAGGGTCATTTTATTGTATGACTTAGTTGCATCACGGCTTTGTACACGGCTCCACTGCGCATCAGCAATGGTTTTTTCAAAGGCAAGTACGCTTGCTGCTGCTTGTGCGGCCTCTTTGACACCCGCTTTAGCTAATACATCAGTTATGTATTGCTCATAAGAGGCGCGAATTTTAGTAAATTTCTCATCGTCTTTTAAGTAGTAATCGCGATCAGGTAAACCCAAGCCAGATTGAGATAAATACAAAGCATATTCGCTTGAATTTTTAGCATCGTTATTGATAAACCAACCAAACGGTAGAGTGCCGCCTTGCTGTTGAATAGACGCCATAAGGCTAATTAGATCAGACTTAGATTTTACACTATCAATACTATCTAGCGACGGTTGCAATGGTGTAACACCAAGCTCATTACGGGCGTTTTTATTCATATAGCTTTTATAAAACGCGCCAATTTTATACTCGTCGCTGCCTTTTTCAGCCGATTTATTGGCCGCTGCGTTTTCAAGCGCCGTTTTCATCGCTTTTTGCGACTCATCATATAATTGCGAAAAAGAACCATAGTTAGACTTGTCACCTGGAATTTCGGTTGTTGCTAACCAAGTGCCATTTACATGGTAGTAAAAGTCATCCTGCGGGCGAACTGAGCTGTCCATATTAGCCAATTCAATACCTAGCTCTAACGGTTTTTCTGCCGGTGCTGTTGCTGCTTGAGTGTCAGCTACTTGGGTTTCTTGTTGTTTTTCGCCGCAGCCCACTAAGCCAAGCGCAAGTGCAATACTTGCAGCGGCCATTGTTACTTTATTCATAATTAATCCATTTGTTAGTCAATTTTATAAATTGCTCATACCAACTCCATTAAGCTCTTTAACAAGATAGCAGTCAGCTTTTACTTAATGGAATGGGCATCAACTTACACTAATTATTGAGTGCAATAACGCTATAATAAACCTGATTTTGAGAACATTGAAATAGATTATGTAACAAAGTATTTTGAATGAGATAAACGTTCTAAATTGCCCTATCAATACCTTAATAAAACAGCCGGCAATTAACTCTTATTTTTACCGTGTAAAGCTAAACGTTGTAACTTCTCTTTTAATGAAGGTGGTGCTGAGTCGGCAATCGCATTTAAATAATCGGCTGTTTGTTCACTCATTTTACGTGAATTTGTGACGGCGGCTGATGCGGGTTTGTTAGCCGAACTTAATCGCTGAGTTGCCTGTGGATTAGCTGTGATTTTAATTTGCCCTAGTTCGGCCATCCCTGCCGCTCTAAAGTGCGAAAGCATATCCATTTTTAAATAATTAAGTCGAAGCGCTATCGGGGCCGATACCGCTTCAATCATTAAAGTACCATCGCGATAATTACTTACGCGGCACTTATCCCCTAATTTAGGGCCTAAAAAATCTTTAAGTAAAGTTTGCTGAGTATCAAGAGCTTGGCTTTTACCAGCGTAAGCCGACAGACGGTTGTTTAGGCCCGCCATAATATCGGTGAGTGGTTTTGGTGCGTATCTATCTTTAGCCATTAAATATCTCAACTCGTACTTATTTACACACTTAAATTTAGCACCATCAGAGTAAACTTAAGTGTGTCCATAATTAAGCCTAAATTAGGTATTAAGCACCCGCTATTTGCATTTGCTCGATTAGAACAGAGCCAGTTTGAATGCCGCCTCTGCGCTCAATATCACCACCGATAGCAGAAATACCTTTAAACATATCTTTTAAATTACCGGCAATCGTAATTTCACTTACTGGATATTGAATCTCTCCATTTTCAACCCAAAAACCACCAGCACCTCGAGAGTAATCACCTGTTACTGTGTTTACGCCTTGCCCCATAAGCTCGGTAACTAACAAGCCGGTACCCATTGTTTTTAATAATGCTTGTAAATCATTATGCGTTTGTTCTACTAACCAGTTGTGAATACCGCCGGCATGACCTGTCGGGGTCATATTCATTTTACGCGCGGCGTAACTTGCTAATAAGTAAGTTTGTAACTCACCACCTTGAATTATTTCACGATCAACCGTTTTAACACCTTCGCTATCAAACGGTGATGAAGCTAATCCTTTTAAAATATGCGGGCGTTCAGCAATATTTACACAATGACTAAATACTTGCGTACCTAAACTGTCGAGTAAAAAACTCGACTTACGATAAAGTGCGCCACCGCCAATTGCCGAAACCAAGTGACCAAACAATGAGTTTGCAATATCAGCCCTAAATACAACCGGGACTTTCATTGTTCCTAATTTTTGGCTGTTTAATTTAGCCAATGTTTCTGATGCGGCTTCAAGCCCAACCGCAGCTGCATCAGTTAGACCTGCTTGATCGCGGGCAACCGTGTATGCTGAGTCGCGTTGCATTTGTTCACCATCTTTACCAATTACCATGGTGCTGATGCTATGACGAGTGCGAGGAAAGCCAGCAATTAAACCATGGCTATTCCCATAAACACGAAGCCCTTGATGCGATGAAAAACTCGCGCCATCAGAATTTACAATACGTTCATCAGCATTTAATGCCGCTTGCTCAGCTGTATGGCAAAGCTCAATACCTTGCTCTGGGCTTACATCCCAAGGGTGGTATAAATCGAGATCTTGTGGGTTAAACTCAAGTAGCTCTTTATCGGCGACCCCATTGAAAGGATCGTCTGATGTGAACTTTGCAATATCAATGGCTTTTTCTACTACTGTGCGCAATGTTTTAGGGTTTAAATCAGCCGTTGAGGCAGACCCTTTATTATTGCCAACATAAACACTAATCCCCAGGCCACCATCTTGGTTAAACTCAATGGTTTCTACTTCACCCATTCGTGTACTCACCGATAAACCCGACGTGCTAGACATTGCAGCTTCAGCTGCTGTAGCACCTAATTTTTTAGCATGTTCGAGTACTTCGGCTACCGCATCTTTAACCTGCGATATTTGAGAATAAATTGGATCGTTTTGTTGGCTTTTCATAAATTAAGTCCTGAGCCTTAGAGGCATAATGCACGCATTTCTTATAGTTAAATGCTAACACACTCACTGCACCACATCAGCTAATATTAATCACTAAAAGAATGGCGTATAATGTCACCAGTTATTTTTATTTAAGAGCACCCCATGGCGAAGAAAAAAGGCAAGCCTGTTGAAATTGAAGAAGAAATTGAATACGTATCAAGAACAGAGCTTAAGCGCGAAGCACAAGAATTTCATCAGTTAGGTTCTGAAATTGCCAAAATGGGTAAAAAGCAGCGTGAGCGCCTACCATTAAATGACGATTTAAAAGAAGCGATGGTTGTTGCTGATAAAATTAGTAACAAAAGTGATGCATACCGTCGTCACTTAAATTACATTGCAAAAACGCTTCGCACAGTAGAAAACATTGAAGATATTAAAGCTATTATCGATGTAATGCTTAATAAAAATAACCAAGCTGAAGTATTGGTTAAAAAAATAGAGCAACTGCGCTCAGACCTAATAGAACAAGGTGATAGCCTTATAAACGAGACTATTGAGCAGTTCCCATCCCTTGATCGTCAAAAAATGCGTCAATTAGTGCGTAATGCAGCAAAAGAAGTCAAAGCCGAAAAGCCAGGTAAAGGCTATAAAGAGCTTTTTCAGTATTTAAAAGATGCGCATACCGTCACGTATTAACGCGTAATACGTTGTGATAAAAAGGTGCTTCTGCACCTTTTTTGTTATAGATCAACATATCTCCTTAGTTACTTTTTTATAATCACGGCTCTAGTTAAAACTTAGGTGCGCGTGATGATAAAACTTCCTCAATGGGACCAAGCTCTCATTAATAAATACAATGTGTCTGGTCCAAGGTATACATCCTACCCTACCGCATTATCTTTGAATGAGGGATACGATAAACACGATTTAATCAGCGCGGTAGAATCATCTCAATCTCGTGCGCTTTCTCTATATGTTCATATCCCATTTTGCAGTCAGCTTTGCTACTACTGTGGTTGTAATAAAATAATCACTCGCCACCAATCTAAAGCCGATACATATATAGACTTTTTAGCAAAAGAAATTGCCGCACAAGCACCTTTGTTTAAACACTACAGCGTTGAGCAACTGCATTTAGGTGGAGGCACTCCTACCTTTTTAACCCCTCAACAAATGAAACGCTTAATTACCCTGCTTGAACAGCACTTTAATTTTACCAGCACAACAGAGCGCGGTATTGAAGTTGACCCACGATCGCTTGCTGAAAATATGTTGGTTGATTTAAGAATGCTTGGTTTTAACCGAGTGTCGTTTGGGATTCAAGACTTTAATGACGACGTGCAACTTGCAGTTAATCGCCCTCAACATGCCGATACCGTTAAGCAGTTAATTACTCAGGCACGTGAGTTGGGCTTCAAATCAATTAACGCCGATATGATTTACGGGCTTCCACTGCAAACCCCCGAAAGCTTTAAACAAACAATAGAGCAACTCATTGAGCTTAGCCCCGATCGTGTTTCGGTATTTAACTACGCTCACTTACCAGAGCGATTTGCCGCACAACGCAAAATAAAAGAGCACGACTTACCAAACGCTCACGACAAGTTAACCATGTTTAAAAATACCTTAGAGCAAATGACACAAGCAGGTTATCAGTTTATTGGTATGGATCACTTCGCGAAAGCAGACAACGAGCTGGCTATCGCACAAAATGAAGGTAAATTGCATCGAAACTTTCAAGGTTATACAACGCATGGTAATTGTGATTTATTAGGGCTGGGTGCATCATCTATTTCACAAATTGGCACTGCTATTTTACAAAATAAAAAAGAGCTAAAGCATTACTACCATAGCATTGAAACGCAAAGCGGCTGCGCACTTAGTAAAGGTATGCATTTAACCCATGATGATGTTATTCGAGCGGATGCTATTAAGCAGCTTATTTGTCAGTTTGAACTAAACATAGACGAGTTTGCTAAAAAGTATCATATTGAATTTGATACCTACTTTGCGGAGGCATTGGTTTCTCTTAAACCACTTATAGACGATAACATGGTGATTATTGAAAACAATCACGTCAGTGTCACATCACGGGGTAACTTATTCATTCGTATAATTTGTATGTGTTTTGATGCCCACTTACAAAATAAAATCAACGCAACGCGTTTTTCTCGAGTCATTTAACCCCCTAATTAAATATTATTTGGGCACAAAAAAAGCATACCTA